>JAJYCM010000046.1 GCA_021778375.1 Bacteroidota bacterium | reverse complement strand
ATACCATAGAGCTTAAACACACTTTTACAGTGTCGTCAAATTCACGTAACACTACTCCCATCATTTTAACTGAAATTGAACACGAAGGAATCATTGGGTACGGAGAAGCATCTATGCCGCCATATCTTGGCGAATCTCATGAGTCCGTTATGAAATTTCTTTCTATGATCGATTTGACAAAATATAATAATCCTTTTGAACTTGAAACTATTATTAATGAAGTAGACAAAATAGCGCCAAATAATAATGCAGCTAAAACTTCAATAGATATTGCGCTTCATGATTTAATTGGTAAACTGCTAAATCAAACCTGGTTTAATATTTGGGGGTTAGCAAAAGAAGCTGCTCCGTTCACATCTTTCACGATCGGAATTGATAAACCTGATATTGTTAAAGAAAAAGTAAAAGAAGCGGAAGGATTTAAGTATCTTAAAGTGAAGCTTGGCAAAGAAAATGACAAGGAAATGATTAAAATAATAAGAGATGAATCAGATGTTCCCATTGTTGTCGATGTTAATCAAGGATGGAAAGACAAGAATATTGCACTCGATATGATATACTGGTTGAAAGAAAAGAATATTTTGTTTGTGGAACAACCGATGCCGAAAAATCAAATTGATGATATGGCATGGTTGACAGAAAAAAGTCCTTTACCCACGATTGCAGACGAAGCTGTTCAACGGCTTGGTGATATACTTAAGGCGAAAGATGTTTATTCGGGAATAAATATTAAACTAATGAAATGCACAGGTATGAGAGAGGCCCACAAAATGATTACACTTGCCCGGGCTCTAAATATGAAGGTAATGCTTGGTTGTATGACTGAAACTTCCTGTGGTATTTCTGCTGCCGCACAGCTTTCGCCTTTGGTTGATTGGGCTGACCTTGATGGTGCGCTTTTAATTAAAAACGACCTATTTGACGGAACAAAAATTATTAACGGTAAAATTTCAATTAGCGAGCTTCCGGGAATTGGAGTTGTTAAAAAAAATCTTAAGTGATAATTATCATCTAGCTCCAACCTTCTATCTTGGTAACTTTAACTTTCTTTGCAAAATGCTTAACTTATAATCGAGATTAGAAACAAATATGAGGTGAAAAAGATGGCAAAAAATTTCGTAACGAATAAAGATGTTACTGTAAGGATGTTTAGGAGTGATATTATGGAATTTCTTTCACGAGTGCATCCTGCTATTCCGTTAATAATTTATGTACCCGTTATCTTTTATTTTTTATACAGATCTGTTTTTGTAGTCCAATTATCGTTCGCCTCAATTTTTGTTCTAATTATATTCGGAGTATTTGTTTGGACGCTGACAGAATACTCTCTGCATCGTTTTGTTTTCCATCATAAATTTAGTTCACCTTTCGGTGAACGGATTCATTTTATCTTTCACGGTGTTCACCATGATTACCCAATGGATTCAAGAAGGCTTGTTATGCCGCCTTCGGTAAGCATTCCTCTTGCAGCACTTTTTTATTATTTGTTCTTTCTGATTTTTGGTTCTTCATTAGTAGCTCCTTTTTTTATCGGATTTCTTACTGGTTATCTATTTTATGATATGACCCATTATGCTGTTCATCATTTTAATATCCATAATAAATTCTGGCTTGCTTTAAAGAAGCATCACATTCGTCATCATTTTCAAGACCCGGATAAAGGCTACGGTGTTAGTTCTCCGATGTGGGATAAAATTATTGGCACAGATTTTCTTACGCAAGAATCAGATGCAGATGAAAATATTTAACGTTTAATTTTGAATTAAATAGCTTATGTTAAGCAATCTTTGGAATTTTGGAGTAATGGATTGACAAATTTTCCCCATTATTCCAACACTCTATTACTCCAAAGGGAAATCCTGCGTAAGGTAAGTTAAATAATTGAACTATATTTATTGATTATTTATGAGCCGTATTTCTAAAGTATTACCTTTTATTATCTTATTCTTTTTAATGATTAGCTGCGGTTCTACAAGCCAAAGCCCAATTTTTATTAGAGCAACTCAAGTCGGATTCCTTCCCGGCGATTTGAAAACAGCTGTGATTATGTCTCAATCACCAATTTCACAGAGAAAGTTTTCAATTGTTAATTTAAGGAACAAATCAGTCTCCTTCTCCGGTTTACTTCAAGATTCTACTTATTCTTTTGGAAAATTTAAGTATTGTTATGCCTTAGATTTTTCAGCATTGCAATCACCCGGATCATATCAAATTGAAACTAATGGACAGATTTCTGAACCGTTTAAAATAAACGATGCGGTTTTCAATAATATTTCTGATTCACTCATGCTTTTTTTCAAAGAACAGCGCTGTGGACCTACAAATCCTATTTTGCATAAACCTTGTCATCTTTCAGACGTTGCAAGATTAGTTGGTGATAAAGACTTTCCAAACGATACCCAAGGTGTCGATCTAACGGGCGGTTGGCATGATGCCGGAGATTATATAAAATTTCTTTCTACTACAGCCTACACAACCTATATGTTAATTTTTTCGTATGACTTCGATAAAAATAAATTTGGATTTGATGACGATAAAGATGGAGTACCGGATATTCTTGCCGAGGCAAAAATCGGGCTTGACTGGATGCTTAGATGTAATTACTCCAAATATAAATTAGTTACTCAAGTTCAGGATTTACGCGACCACTCAGTTGCTTGGCGCATGCCTGAAAATGATACCCTACGCTTTGACAGACCGGGATATGTAGGAATTGGAAAAAACCAAATCGGAATGTTTGCGGCAGTTATGGCGCTTGCTTCCCGTGTGTGGAGTGAAAAATTTTACAAGTATGATTTCGCAAAAAAATGTTTGGATGCGGCAGAAAATTTATATTCGATAAGAGATAAAGTTCCCGACATAGACAGCAGTCAATCCGGTTTCTATCAGGATCATACTTTCTGGGGTAAACTTGCGCTTGGTGCAGCTGAACTATATCTGACTACCAAAAAACAGTCATACCTAGATGATGCTATAAAATATGCTGACAGCGCCGGCTCTGATTATTGGTGGAGCTATGGAAACCTTAATTCGTTGGCGGACTACCGGCTCGCCAAAATCATTCCCCGTTTTTCAAATTATATTTTAAATAATCTAAAAAGTTTTAATGCACGTAAAGATTCCTCTGTGTTTCGTGAAGGATTATTATATTCTTGGGGAAGTACAAATTCATTCCTCGGCGTTGCACTTCAAGCAATTCTTTATAAGAATTTGACTGGCAATTCAGAATTTGATTCCCTAGCGACTTTCCAGCGTGATTATATCCTTGGAAGAAATCCATGGGGGCTAAGTTTTATTTATGGAATAGGCTCCATATATCCAAAACATCTTCACTCTCAAGTAGGATATTTCCATGATGGATATTTGCCCGGAGCTCTATCTGCCGGTCCGGCACCGGAAGCTATTTTGAAAAATTATAAAATTGTAAGAAATGATAAAAGGTATGACTTTTTTAACTCGGATGAAGTGAAATATTATGATGACTATGATAACTATATCACTAATGAGCCGACTATTTCAGGGAATGCCACTGCTTTATTTGTCTTTGGATATTATTCTAATAGATAAAATTCAAACTCAAATTATTATGTCACAATATAGGAATGAACTGATTTAATGTCTCTGTTTAAATCAGAAATTAGATCTAATATTTTAAGAATAACTAAATTTGAGCATTTCTTACCGGCATAATATTTGCGAAAGTAATAATAATATTTTGATCAAACTATGAAAAAAAAGATAGAAATTATACGGTCGGGTATCTCCCTTGTAGATAATGCATGGGGGGGATTTTATCGAGGCGGAACATATTTGTTAATTGGTCCTCGAAAATCCGGTAAAACATTATTAGCCTTACAATATGCTTTGGAATGTGCCAATCAAAAAGAAGTGTGTTTGTTTTTTACAAGCATGAGGCCCAAGGATTTAATGATTCATGCTTCGTCGATTGATTTTGATTTGCAGTATTACATGAATCAAAATCTTATCATTGTTGTTAGGGTTGCTCCACCTTCAGATTTATATGGAGTCGGCAACCCGGATGATTTTTTAGTTGAATATCTTAATGATATTGTAACTGTAGTTGAACAGTACCAGCCTAACAAAATAGTATTTGATGAACTTACTCCCTTTATTGGATTCAACAATATCAACTTGCTTCAAGATGTTTTCGTCCATACTACCGAATCTATTGAAGAAAGTGGGATAACGAGTCTGTTTGTTCTTGGCGAACCGGCCACATCTTTGGCAAATTCAATTGTTAATGCTCTGACTACTTATTCCACAGGAATTATTTTCCTTCAAAAGAAAGAGTCAGAACCTAACGTTTTCCACGGTGGTTTAATGACAATTACCCCTAATATTGGTCATGCCGAAGGACAAATAGAATCCAATTATTATATAGAACCATATAAAGGTATCATGGTCGATTATAAACAAAGGAAAATTTCTGCCAGTCCCGAAAAGACATTTTCACCTAAAAAAGATTTGAAGTATAAATCACTGGCTGAAATTGATCTTCCTAAAGAAAATTATTCTATTTCTAACATCTATTCGTTAAATGATTTTAAGCTGATCCTTAATAATCAGATTGCTCTTTATAAAAGCACGGGACAGGTATTTTCGGTTGTTTCTTGCAGGTTAGATCCTTTAGCTGAACAGAATGGACTTTTGACACTTAACCAACTGCAAAATGCAATAAGGCTGTCCACCGATAAAAAGGATAAGATTTGCGTGCTTAACAATAAAGTTATTGTGCTTGTGGTTAGGGAAGATCAAAAAGGATTCAATTCTCTTCTAAGTAAAATTAAAACTAACCTACCCGGCAATGATCCTAATTTCTTAAGCAATGTTATACAATATATCTCTGTTTATGCGGCAAAAATTGACGAAAATGTAGTTACTGCGGAGGATATTTTTCAACAGATTTCGTCTGACGAAATTCCAGAAAAAAATATTTTGGGATTTAATTAAAAGAAGAAGTAGATGAAGAGCATAATTCTTTTGCCATTATTTCTATTTATTGTCTGTGGGTGGTTTTCTTTTGCAGAAGCTCAACCGCAATTTGAAGCAATGAAAGCCGAAGCACAAAGGGAAATGCAGTTCGGGCGTTATGGAGAAGCAATCGATCTTTTGAATAGGTATATTTCAGCTCATCCGCAGCAGCCGGATGGATATAATTTGAGAGGACTGTGCAATGAAAAAAGGGAACAATTCGAATATGCTGTCTACGATTTTCGTTCGGCATTAAAATTAGCTCCTACCAATAAAGAAATTAACCAGAATTTAGAAAGAACGACGAAATTATGGTATTCTTTGTTGTATAATGAAATCGAAGGCTATAAAAGAGAAATTGCTATAAATTCGGATAAACCTGATAATTATTTAGAGATTGGTAAAGCTTATAAAAATCTTGGGCAGTGGCCTGTTGCTGAAGAATGGTATGATAGATATCTTGCCCGGGCTCATGCTTCCCCTGATGAAATAATTAGATACTCCGAAATCTTAGCGAAGAATAATCATATTGCAAAAGGATGGCCAATCTTAAAAAAATATACAGAAGAATACCCGAATGACCAACGCTTATGGTCAAGGTTTGGTTATTTCTCTCTTTGGCTTGGAAAAAATAAAATTGCAATTGAAGCTTTTCAAAACTCTTTAGCCCTTAAACCATTTTTTAGAGAAGCTCAAAGCGGACTTGATGAAGCAAGAGGTAAAGGTTATATATACACCGTAAACGATACTTCTACCAAACATTTTAATTATGGATTGCCTCCTGTTCGACCGGCATTTGTTTATCCAATTGATAGATATTACAGGATCTTGAAACACAATCCCGATGATAATAAGATAAGACTAACTTTAATAAAAGCATTATATAAAGTAGATCGATTTGAAGAAGCGTCGCAGCAACTAAGAATCTTAAAGAAGAATCTCGGGATGCAATGAAAAAATTTTTATTTATTTGCTTCCTTTTTATCACTCCGACGATTGCTTTTGCACAGACAAATAATACAGAAATTGATTCCTCTGAAATCGCAAGTTTATCTGCTAAAATAGACTCAGTAAAAATGGCTGTCTATATGCAAAAAATTGAACAGTATAAAGCTAAATTCGCTAAAGATTCAACGGATAAAAACGCTGTGTTAAACCTGGGGACCTATTATAATAACATTGTAAGTTATGATTCTGCAGAAGCAGTTTATGAATCCTATCTGAATAAATTCCCCGAAGATGCTGATGTGCTTTATAGATATGCCCAGGCGGAAGCAAATAATAGAGAGTTTGATAAAGCTTCTGCTAATATGGACACCCTTCTACTAAAATATCCAAACAATTTGAAATATCAATTATTCAGAGCCCAGTTAGCTGTGTGGATAGGACGGGATTATGACCGTGCAAAAACTTATCTTGATAACGTTTTAACCAAAGATACTAGTAACCTTGCCGCTTTACTTGCAATGAGTTCGCTTGAAATGCATACTAACCATTTTGTCTCTTCTCAAAGTTACATGGACAAGATCAAACTCATTGATCCTCAAAATTCCGATCTAAAAGAACTTGAATCTGATATATATGTTCAAAAGTTAAGATACAAACAGGAACAGCAATTTGCTATTTTACTTCAAGGCGAAAGTTTGTATGGCAACGGTCAATGTAAAGAGGCAATTGCTAAATATGATGAGTATATGGCTGAAACGCCACCTAATGTGGAAATTGAAAGAGAATATGCTGACGTAAACGTTTGTGCCGGCAATTATCATAAAGCGATTGACATTTACACAAGTCTCTTAAATCAAGGTTATGATTATAATATTGATTTGCAAAGGGCAAAAGCATATTACTATATGGGCGACTCTATAAATGCACTTTCTTCATTTCAAAAGTTGGTGAAAGAAAAACCAAATGATTTTATAGCAAATTTGTATCTTGGGGATTCTTACATTAGAATGCATGATTATGGTAGAGCACGAGATGCTTATTATAATATGGAGGATAGCGTAAAACTTGATTCTTCACAAACTGCATTAGTTAAGCAAAGAATTTCCTGGACGCCGGTGACTGGGTTCAGAGGTTTACTGGCTTCTTTTCCGACGTATCTTCTTTTAACTCCTTATGGTTCCTATTATGCCGATAACAATAATATTAAAGAAGTTACGCAAGGTATCCGGATTGATGTTGGGCTAACTTCCTTTCTTTCTCTCGGTGTCGAAGCTTTTCGTTTTACATTAGCATCAGGCTCAATTTCTACCTTCAATTATAATGTTGTAAACTCAAATAGTTTTAGGTGGAATATAGGACTAAGATTGGCTGATGCTCTTGCTTTTGGTGTCGGATTTGGCAATACCTACTACGGGAATAATGTCTCACAGCCGCTGGCAAATGTTTATTTGAGGTCTGAGGTTGCGAATGTTTATACTGCATATATTACTTATGATAAATTAGACGCTTCACAAGTGATCTACTCAACAGGTTTTTTTAACCAAAGATATAACGCGGATGTTTTTAGGCTTGGTGGATCTTACCTGTTCAAAACTGGAGTTAAATTAGGAGCAGATTATTCCCACTTTAGTTTTTCAGACGGTAATCAGGGCGATAATTTAGCTTTAAGAGTTGGAAAGTATTTTTATCCTGGGTTTCTGCTTGGCTATGAATATTTAATAACTGGTTTTGCCAAGACTTCCACTTTGTATTATTCACCTTCCTCTATTTCTTCACATAATATTACTGCGGATTGGGACATCATTAAAGACACTACGGCGACAGTTACTATAGGAGGTTTATTAGGGTTTATTCAAAATAGTAACACAATAATTAGGCAAGCTTATGCCGCTGCTACGGTAAGATTAGCTAGTAGTTTTTCTATCCAAGCAAGAATTGTGGGTGGGGGAAGTTATCAATATGCTACCGGCTACAGCTCCTTCTCGGCTTATATATCTGCATACTGGACTCTTTAACTTATTTTTATGACATGCTTTCTTCTTGAAAAAAGGGAAGTTTAAGTCAATCCTACACTTCCTTAATTCTGAAGTAGTCCTCGTCATAAAGATAAGAAAATCACTTTGTTTTAATATTTAGAATAGTATTTTTATACATTAAATATTGCTCTGTCTAAACTTAAAGCATTCTTAATTTTCATAGCTTCAAGCTTATTTTTCTTGGTGGTTTATTATGATACAGAACAAAAAATAATCTTAAATTGTAACAGAAAAGATAATCTAAATGTTTAATTATTGGGCATAATTTACATTATTGATGGCATTATACTTGTCTATTATCAAAAAAAGAAACTTAAAATGAAAATCAATCAAGAAGTAAAAAAGATTTCTATAACACTCGACAACCGCGAGGTTATACGGAAAGATGAAAATAGAGAAGGGAAGTTAATAAAAAGGATTATAACTACCGGAACAATTTCTCTGATTCTTCTGCTTGTAATTATTCTTACGCTTCCGCATACTGTTCTTTCGGTAAAATCTCTTCTTGAATTTGCTACGATTGTTGCGCTAGTTATATTTTTGTTTGTACTTCTTTTCAGGTATTTCGCAATTCTTGTTTTAGCGTATTTATATATCAATGAATATACATATAAAGTGCCATCTGGAGGATATTCTCCTTTTGTTTCAATTATAGTACCCGTTTACAATGAAGAAAAAGTTGTTGCTGATTCAATTAAATCATTGCTTGATTTGGATTATAATAATTATGAAATAATAGTTGTAAATGACGGCTCGTCGGATAAAACAATGAATGTCGCCGAAACATTAGTCGGTTACCAAAAAGGGAAATATTCTGATGTAAAAGTTTCTTTAATCAACAAGCCAAATGGCGGCAAAGCAAAAGCTCTTAATGCAGGTATAAGATTATCTAAAGCCGAGATAGTGCTTTGTATGGATGGCGATTCCCAGCTATCTGTCGATTCTATAAAACTTGCGGTTAGACATTTTAGTAATAGAGAAATTGGTGCGGTAGCAGGTAATGTAAAAGTAATGAACCGCGGTAAAATATTTACAGATCTACAAGCACTCGAATATATCGAAGGATTGAACATGGCTCGAAGCGCTCAAAGTTTTGTAAGGCTTGTTAATATTATCCCTGGACCAATTGGATTATTTAGAAAAAAAGCAATTGAAGAAGCAGGATATTATTCGAGCGATACCTTTGCTGAAGATGCAGACTTAACACTAAAGATTCTCGCTAACGGATGGAAAATTTATTATGAGCCAAATTCCATCTCCTATACTGAAGCTCCGGTAAAGCTTCAACAATTACTGAAACAAAGATATAGATGGACGCGTGGTATATTACAATCCATAAGAAAACATAAAAAGCTTTTAATAAATCCAAGTATTAATATTGGTGATACTTTTATTCTATGGACTATGTTTTATGAAGCTTTAATCTGGCCCGCAATGAATATTGCTGCTAATCTGTTCTTTATAATTGCAGCTCTCGTATTTGGATTTTCGTCACTAATCTTTTTCTGGTGGGCGGGATTAGCTTTACTTGATCTTGTAACTGCGCTTTATTGTATAGCAGTTGAAAAGGAAGAATTTAGGCTTGTGGGCTATTCTTTAATTTATCGTATGTTCTTTATTTTAATAATAGACATTTGCAAAGCAATGGCAACTGTAGAAGAATTTTTGGGAATCAAAATGACGTGGGGAAAACTTGAACGGGCAGGCGCTAACGTATAGAAATTTGTAATTTAACTAATTAGGTGACGTATGGAACTTATACCGATTTTATCAACAATCATTCTTGTAGCTACAATTAGCACTTTTATATTAGCCGTTGGAGCTTACATTCTCTACAAAGTAAGAGAAAAAAAGGGCATCCAAGTTGTATCTCCCCAGCCTTCTGAAGTTAATGCAGAATTAGTGACCCCGGTTTCGGCACCTTCACACCAACCCCTACCTGCTGAAAGATTTATTCCTCAACCAATTTTTGTTGAGTCTCAATCTGTTTACCAAAGACAACAGGCTTCTGCTCAACAACAAACATCGCAACCTTCACCACAGAAATATATACCGGGCCCAATTCCATATACTGGTTATGGAAATCAACCTCGGCAGTATTCCGGACAGAATTATTCCCAACAACGCGGCTTTGTAGGAAGTCAACAAAATATTCCGCAGCAGGAAGATGGTAAGCCAAAGGACTCTAAATTTATGAAGTACACTTCCGAAGGGTACATCCCCACTAAAGAAGATAAAAATGGCGGAGCATTGAAGTGGAGATAAAATCTCGTAAGTGGAACGGGATTAATCAAGGCTTAATAATATTAAGCGGGGTGACAATTCTTGCCGGATCAATTTTAATATATCTATTCATTTTGCGCGGAGTCTTTGGCAGCTTTAATGCGGCTGAATTGGTCCCGAATCCTAAACTATTAAATGATTTATTCTCTGGAGGTAAACCGGATATCGGAATTCTCTATTCAAAATATACAGAAAATATGTTGCCGCAAGGAAGTACATGGCTTAATGATAACATAAATTCTTGGGAAAGGGTACTTAATAATGCCGGGTATAAATATGATGTAATTGCAGATTCTACAATTGAATTAGGGCTTCAATATAAATATAAACTTTTAATTCTTCCAGGTTCCAAGTCTTTAAGTGATAAAGAAATTGTACAGCTTAAAAAATTTATAAGCAAAGGAGGAAGTGTATTTGCAACAAGCGGTACAGCCTCTTATTCGGACGATGGTAAATGGAGAGGATGGGATTTCTTTTCTCAGGTATTCGGTTTAAAATTTTCCAAAGAAATCTCTAACACTGAAGTTACAAAAATTCATACTTTAAGAGGTGGACTTCCGATTACTGCAAATATACCTGCTGGTTATCCATTAAGAGTTGCTACCTGGGATCGCCCTATTTCTGTTGAGGTTTTAGATCCACGCACTATTCAAGCAAGTTTTTGGTATAATTATAGACTTCAAGGTGGGTTAACAAGAGATAAAATAAAAAAGAGCGCTGGTATTGTTTATGGTAATTATGGCTACGGTAGATTTGTCTGGATGGGGTTTGAAATCAACTCGGTTATAGGTGAACAACAAGACTACATTTACTTTGATAGACTTTTTAATAACTGTATGAGCTGGTTAACTTACCAGCCTATTGCTTTTGCAAAAGACTGGCCTTCAAATTATAGCGCTGCCGCAATGCTTGTGCCTGAGTTATCTCACAATCTAAATGACGTAAATAATTTGCTGAGTATTCTAAATTCTGAAAAAGTAAAGGCAACATTTTTTGTTGACCCAACTTTGGCTGAACAAAATAAAGGTGTGATACAATCTTTGACCAAGTATGGTGAAGTCGGTTCGTTGTTGGACCTTGGCTACCTTGCATCAGCAACTGATACAAGTAATTCTCTTAATGATTTTGATACTCAATATCAGAAATTAATGAGTTCAAGAACATCCTTAGAGGCTATAACAAATTCTTCTGTAATCGGTTGTATGCCTTTTTATGGATTCTATGATCAAAACACTATTAAAGCATTAATAAAAGCTAAGTACAAATACGTCTTTTCCGATTCCTTAACTGACAGATCTGTTCCTCAAACAATTATTAGAGGAGACAGTCTGCTTGTAAGCATGACCAAAACCGGAAGGGATGATTATGAGGTTATAAGAGATTTTAATTTAACGCAGCCCGACTTTCAGTTTTATACCTATCAGGAAGATATAGATAGAATCCTTTTTGAAGGAGGACTTTATGTACTGAAGATGCATCCTGATTATCAATTGAAAGCACAAAATATAGGAGTGGTTAAAAAAGTTATTGATGATTTGAAAAAGAAGAAGTTTTGGATTGCTACCGGAAGTCAAATAGAAAATTGGTGGGCACGTAGAAATTATGTGGAAGTCAAAGCTACCAAACGCGGAGATAATAGAGTCGCTATAACAATTTCAAATCCCGGCAAAGAAACAATGAATGGATTGGTAATTCAATTAGATCTTAATGTAGCTGCTACTAATTTAGCTTTAAGTTCTGAAATTATCGGTACGAAGAAAGCTAAATACGAATATGATCCGAAAAATCACATAGTATATGTATACATAAACGACTTAGAACCGAGTGAATCAAGAACTTATTATATTGATTATAAAAGACCAAACGCTTAAGGATAATTTTAATTATAAAACAAAAATATAATTTTTTAATAAAAAACTTTCAGCTATTTAGTGGATTAAAAGAGACTCAATTCAGATAATGATGAAAATTAAAATAAAATATATTATTCCGTTTGTGTTTCTAATAGCCACTTATTTTTTCGGCTGTGCGGACTTATTCATAAATCCTAACTCGAGCAATAACAACAATAAATTAAACATTTCAATTTCTTCTCCAGCTACAAATGATTCCATTAGCTATTCGGGCATTCAGGTCAGTTATAATCTCTCAGAACAAATAGGAATAAGTTTTATTGAGCTTTACGTTAACGGGAAAATTCATCAATGGATCCCGCCAAACAGCGACGGTTCAAAACCAACTATAACTTTAACCTTAGACTCAACATTTATTGGATCAAAAATCAGTTTTTATTTAATTTATTATGATAAAAATGGAAGTTCCGCTCGCAGCGACACTATTTCCAACTTGTTTGTAAACGGAATTGAAAATATTCCCTACACACCTTATAATTTTACTTATACTTACATTTCAAGTAATTCCTTAAATCTCTCATGGAAAGATTCAACC
>JAJYCM010000378.1 GCA_021778375.1 Bacteroidota bacterium | reverse complement strand
GGCACAGTTATAATACAGCCACACTATCATTTCTAGCACCCGCTTTTGATATTGAAAAATCAGTTAGCCCCGCCCGGGAAAAGTCAATGAAAATAATAGGAAGTCTTTTCAACACGATTTCTTCATTTATTCCTGGTCATATTGCAAAATATCCAGATGAATTTGAACCTCGAGCATTCGGTGATAACTTCCAAGGCTTGGGGATGAGCACAATCTTAATTGAATCAGGCGGCTGGAAAGATGATGCTGAAAAACAATCTATTAGAAAATTAAATTTTATTTCGTTGCTTGTCGCTTTAAAATCCATTGCTGATGAAAGCTACAAAGATGAACCCATTGACACTTATGATTCGATTCCTTTCAATGAAAAAGATTTGTTGGATTTAATTCTGAGAAATTTAAAGTATAAAAAAGGCGGTCATGAATGTACAATTGACATAGGAATAATAAGGACTGAATTAAATGGATTATCCTCCTCAAATTATTTTGTAAAATCGTCGGTTGAAGAGATCGGTGATCTTTCGGTTTTATTCGGTTATGAAGATTTGGATTTAGATGGGATGGAAGTTTTCCCAGGTAAAACCTTTCCGAGGGAATTTAGTTCCATGGAAGAAGTTGAAAAGTTAGATTTGAATACATTATATCTCGAAGGATATACAAACATAATTTTAAGTGATGACAATTTTAGTCAAGATATTTCTGAACTTCCAATAAATGTCATTAAAAAATCACAAAAATACATTAACGGAATTCAAGTTGGAAACCCGGCAAATTTACTTATTCAAAAGGAAAACCAAATAATGTATATTGTATTAAACGGATTTCTATTCGATCCTTCGAAGCAAGACGGAAGGATTAGAAATGGTATTGTTTTTCGTTAAAAACAAGCAAATTAGTTAAAAACAATTGTTTTTCTTCAAAATTTATAGGGGGTGCTAGTTAAAATATGTTGCTTATCGGAAAAGGCTTTTCTATATTTACTAGTCTAAATTTTGATAAGGAATGTTTTTATGGCAAGAATAAAAAACATCGAAGCTTTTTGTTCGGTTTGTAATGCAATGAGGAAAATGGAACTTAGCGGAGATACTCCCATTATTAGCGGAGAGTCAAATAATAAACATTGGGCAAAATGCAAGAAGTGTAAGCAAACGATGTTGATCGATATGACGGAAGATGTTAAAGAGACTAAAGTTTCTTTAGAAGGAATAGAAAATCAAGATTGCACCGTTTACGCACCCCAAAAATCTTTTACAATTGGTGAAGCGATTTATCATAAAAACTGGGATGATTTTGGTAAGGTAGTAAGCAAAGATATAATGTCCAGCGGTCAGAAATCAATAGCTGTAGAGTTTCAAAAATCAGGTCATAAGAAATTAATTGAATCATTAAATATTTAGCCCAAAAAAGGAAGGTGATATAATTGGTAGGTATTACTATAGGTGAGAACGAATCAATTGACAAGGCTCTTCGAAGATTTAAGAAAAAGTATGAAAGATCCGGTGTTCTTAAAGAATATAAAAAGAGAACTTTTTTTGTTAAGCCATCGATAAAGAAAAGAATGGAAAAGATGAAAGCAGCACGTCGTGCTCATAGAGTTGATATGATTATCGAATAGTTTTTCAGCCCCATTAGATGGGGCTTTTTTATTTTAAATCAACTTTTGGTTCGGTAATTTCTATTTCCTTCTTACTCAGATAATTTTTTTCAAAGTGTTTGATTATGCAATTATATGCTTCGTCAACCGAATTACAAAAAGAGAGGTGATGCATATCCTCAGAATTGATCACACCGTTCTCGATTAGCCCTTCAAAATTTATTATATTTTTCCAATACTTTTCATCATATACTACAAGGAGCAATTTCTTTTTAATTTTTCCGGTTTGAACTAAAGTTAACATCTCAAAAAATTCATCAATTGTACCGAAACCTCCGGGAAATACTATTAAGCATTTTGCAAGATATGCAAACCAAAATTTTCTCATAAAGAAATAGTGAAATTCAAAGCTCAATTTTTGGGAGACATATTTGTTAACAAATTGTTCAAAAGGAAGGCTGATATTTAGCCCGATAGAATAGCCACCGGCAAGTTTAGCGCCTTTGTTGGCTGCTTCCATAATACCGGGACCTCCGCCTGTGCAAATTATAAAACGGTTTGCAGAAGTGGGTAGCTGCATCGACCACTCCGTTAGACGTTTAGAAAGTTCAACCGCATCCTCATAATATTTTGACATGCTGACCTGTTGCTGAGCCTTTCTCAATTTTTCAGGAAGCTTCGGTGTAGTTTGAGGATTTATTGTTTTGAATTTGTTTAACTCAGCTATTGTTTCCTTTTTGGATCTCAGGCGAGCTGAGCCAAAAAAGACAATAGTGTCCACAATCTTTAGCTTTCTAAATTCTACTTGAGGTTCCAAAAACTCAGCAAGTATTCTTAGAATTCTGGCATCCGCCGAATTTAAAAAATTGATATTTTCATAAGCTTTTTGAACTGTTTTTTTCTTTGCCATTATTTAACCGGTCTTTATTAAAATTTTTTTTGAATGATATTTTTATGGTAGGTTAAGATGAAAGCCTTTTATTTGAGTTTAGAAATTTTATATTTGCTAACTGATTTGTTTTCATAAAATTAATTTTTTTCATAAC
>JAJYCM010000377.1 GCA_021778375.1 Bacteroidota bacterium | reverse complement strand
GATCTTATCTGTCATTTCGAGATTAGTGTCAATCATACTATATTATTCTCAATAATATTTTTGTTTTGAAAGTCATAATATACTCCAGCCATTTCAAACCTACTATCTTCCGTCTTCCATCTACCATCCACACTTGCCACTCCCGGTGCATTAGGATGTATTGTAGCGGTTTCAGCGGATATTAATGTAAGAAGTATCATTACAATCATAATTATCATAGCAATAAAAACCTGAATTAATTCAATAAGATTTTTAAGCTTATATACGGTCTCGGTTTCATAATAATTTGCAAGTTGAAGTGCTGTAGTTTTAATAGTACCTGTTTCTTCACCGGAGTGAAACCTTGAAAGTGCCGTTTCTGTAAACACGCCGCTTGCTTCAAAAGCTTCAGTAAGCCCCTTTCCTTTTTTAATCATTAGCGGGATGGCAACGTTTTTTATTCTGTCTTCAAAATATTTATTGCCGGTAGCTTCTGAAGCTATTCTTACGGGCTCAATGCTTTCAGCCGAACCGCTGTAAAGAGTATAAAACACTCTGCAATATACTTCAATGACAGTTTTATGTACTAAGGGACCGAGAATTGGAATCTTAAGCATCATCTTATCAAGAATATATTTGCCGCGCTTTGTCTTCGCGAATCTCCAAAATGCAATTAAGGGAATAATAATAGCTAGTATTACAAGTAATCCGTTATTTGTTAAAAAAGCATTAATTTTAAGCGTAAAGGCTGTCATTGGGGGAAGCGGAATTTTGAATTGCACAAAGAGCTTAGCAGTCTGCGGGAATATATAATCGACGTAAAATAGCACTGCGATTAAAAGGACAAACATAGTAATCGCGGGAGTAATTAAAGCGCTTCTCAGATTCTTTTTGAATTCCTGCCGGCGTTCTAAGAATTTAGCAGTTGCTTTATAAATTTCTGTCATGTTGCCGCTTTTGGAAGCAAGTCCTAACATGTATGAAGTAAATTTTCCAAAGACTGACTGGTATTTAAGAAAAGTTGCTTCGCTATCTGCGCCTTTTTTCAAATCATTATTAATTTCCTTTAAAGTCTCGCGCAGGGTTTTATTTTGAGTATCGTTTATAAGAAGAGTTAAAATTTCACTGTACGGAAGTTTCTGATCAAGAAGCTCTGCACTAATTTTAACAAACGTAACTATCTCAGGAGTTGGCGGCGCAAAGTTAAAGTCAAATAGTTTCTTATTTACAGAAAGCACCTTGTAGCCAAGTCTTGCAAAAGCTTCTTCCACTTCCATTTTTGTATAAGCTTTTTGTTCGCCTTTAACTGCCTTTTCATTTCCTCTTTTAACTCGATAAAGGAAAGATGATTTTCTTTGAATGCTCTTTAATTTTAATTGATTTTTTTCGGCAAGCTGATGAATCTTCCTTTTCCCCTCAGCAGGAGAGCTAGCGGAAAGGGTACCGCTGATTACCTGTCCGTTTAATTTTTCCGCTGTAAACTTAAATTCAGTCATATATCCGTATATTATTATCTATTTACTATTGAAGTTCTCATTTAGATTTTAATAATTAAATAATTATTTCAACCTACATGTAAATATATCTCTTTATACAATAACATAATTATTTTAATAATAAAATAGCCTATTTAATAAAAATTAGAAAGGCTACAAATATTATTTTTACTAGTCTTACTCCAGTTCAATAAACAACCACCATAGAATCTGTAGCCCCGATATTTGGAGCATAAACGATCATGTCAACGGTAACATGATTGTTTCCACTAACTATGGATGTTCCGATACCTTCAAATTTAATAGATGTTGCGCTTCCATTGACTTTAATGCTATAAGTTCCATTTGCATTAGGAGAAAAACCTTCTGGTATTAAGAAATTAAGAAACGAATTTCCACCGCCGCCCATAGAGCTTGGCTTTAAATAATATTCGTGCGCCATTGCAGCTAAGTTATTTAAATCTGAGACTATCTCATCTCTATTTGCAGTGACGGTATTTATATTAAATAGGTTTATGCTTATCAAAACCGCAATGCCGACAATTATAATAGCGAGAACAATGAAAAGTAGTTGTTGTTGACCCGTGATTTCCTCCTGATAATAAAATATACCTAAAAAAATCGTACAATTTGTGCCTTAATTAAATTAAAAAGGCTAGTAATTGTAATATTACCAGCCTTAACAATAAAGTTATTAGAAACTTAATAACCTAATATTAGTATACAGTCATAACAGAATCAGCTTTAGGGCTAGTGGCATTAGGACCAACCACCTCCAGTTGCATTGTCACAAAGTTACTTGATCCTGGCACCTTAGCTGTTCCAACTCCTTGAAACGTAATACTGGTTGCACTTCCAGCAGTAGAAATCGTATATGTCCCATTAGCGTTAGAATTAAAGCCAGCAGGAATTGCAAAATTTAAAAAAGAATTTCCTCCTCCACCCATTGAGGTGGGTCTTATGTAATATTGATGAGCTTGGGCAGCGAGGTTATTTAAATCAGCAATTACAGCGTCCCTATTAGCAGAAACTGAATTTGCGTTAAATAGGTTGATTCCTACAACTATAGCGATACCAACTATGATAACGCCGAGAACGATTAAAAGTAGTTGTTGTTGACCCATGATAGATTTCCTTAAGTTTGTTGATAATGTTAATTAGAATTTCATTTAT
>JAJYCM010000045.1 GCA_021778375.1 Bacteroidota bacterium | reverse complement strand
TAAGAACGGCGGAAGCATGGGCGAAGGCGGTTCGGTAGCTTGGATGTTTGAAAAGAAAGGCGTGGTTACGCTTCCCCGGCAAGGTAAATCCGAAGACGATTTGATGGAAATAATTTTAGATGCCGGCGCTGACGATCTTCAAACAGAAGAAGATTTTTTTATTATCCAAACTTCAATTGAGTCTTTTGAAACTGTTAGAAAAGCTGTAGCAGATAAAAATCTTTCCATAGAAAATGCATCGCTTCAGTGGATCGCTAAAAATACAATCAACGTAGCCGGAGAGGATGCCGAAAAAGTTATTAAGTTGATTGAATCAATGGAAGATTGCGACGACGTTCAAAATGTATTTACAAATGCCGACATTGACGATTCGGCTATTAAATAATTTTTCTTTGGGAAATTGATTTTTCAAATTCATAGCCCTACTAAAAAAGCATAATGAATGATTATTCTTGGCGTTGACCCCGGAACTATTTTTACAGGTTTTGGAATTATTAAGCACAGCAAAAATAATTCTACACTGGTTAAGCATGGACTGATAAAACTTCCGTCAACGATAATGCTTCCCTTAAAGCTTGAAATTATTTATGACGAACTTGATAAGATAATAAAGATTTATAAACCCGATGAGTTTGCGATTGAAACTGCATTTTATGGAAAGAACGTTCAGTCGGCTATGAAGATTGGTTATGCAAGGGGCGTTTCTATGTTAGCTGCCGTGCATAATAACATTCCAACGAGCGAATACTCACCCCGGGAGATAAAAAAATCTATCGTCGGTACCGGCGCAGCTTCAAAAGAACAGGTAAGTTATATGATAAAAAAGATGCTTGACTTAAAGGTTGATAAAATCAAGTATGACGAAACAGATGCTCTGGCAGTGGCTTTATGCCATGCTTTTAGAATGAAAACACCTGCCAAACGAAGCAACAATTGGAAAGATTTTATAGAGAAATTTCCCGAACGAGTAATAAACTAAATTTATGCTATGATTGGATTTTTAAAAGGAAATATTATTTCTGCAAAACCGACAAAAATTTTGCTTGATGTAAACGGTGTCGGATATTTAGTAAATATTTCAATTAACACTTTTGAAAAAGTAAATGGGGAGCTGTCGGCTGCCCTTTTTATTCACACAAATGTTAAAGAAGACTCAATAACTCTATTCGGATTTTCTACTGAAAGCGAAAAGGAAATGTTTGAGCTTTTAATATCGGTAAACGGGATCGGTCCTAAGATTGCTTTAAGTATTTTATCGGGAATTAAAATTGATGATCTTAAAAGAGCAATACAATCTGCGGATATTTCAAGAATTGTTGCAGTCCCGGGTATTGGCAGAAAGACTGCTGAGCGGCTTGTATTAGAATTAAAATCAAAAGTAGACCAAGTCGCAGAAGAAGGCAGTGGAGAAATATCTTTCAGCATTAAGAATGAAGCTGTTGCAGCACTTACTACTCTCGGCTACAATTCCAAGATTGCAGAAAATACCGTAAGAAATATTCTAACCTCAGTTCCGGATGCACCTCTTGAGGAGCTAATTAAAAAATCACTCGGTGTCTTAAATAAATAAATTTATTCAAAACATCAAACGACTTCGCAATCAAGTTTAGCTATTCCCTCAATTTCCGCATGAAGTTTATCACCCGGTACGACCTTTCCTACTCCGGCGGGAGTGCCCGTAAAAATTATGTCGCCTTCTTCGAGTGTAATTAATGAAGAAATATATTTAACAATCTGGATGGGTTTAAACAACATCAAATTTAATTTTTCTTTCTGACGAATATTTCCGTTAACAGAGAGAGTAATTTCTTCATTCAAAGTTAAGCGGTAATCGCTTTTTAAGACGAAATCGGAAATCACGGCTGAAGTATCGAAACATTTTGAGATAGTCCAGGGGTCGCCTTTTGCACGTGCTTCATTTTGGAGATCGCGCAACGTCATATCAAGCCCCAGGCCATATCCGGCAATCGCATCTTCAGAAAGCTTGTCATCTGCGTCTTTAATTGTTTTTCCGATAAGGAGAAGTAATTCAACTTCATGATGAAGATTAATTGAGAATTTCGGATGGATAACCTTACCGCCGGTATAAATAATTGAAGACGACGGTTTAATAAAAACTACCGGTTTATCCGGAACTTCGTTTCCAAGTTCCTTTGCGTGGTCTGCATAATTTCTTCCGACACAAACCATTTTGCCAACGGTAATTTCTTCTTTTCGATTTTTAATTTTTACAGTTTTCATATTCTAGTTTTTTGTTTAATGAGAATTATTACTTATAAAAATATCTAAGAAAAATTAACTAATTCACCCCAAACAACAAAAGAAGAGAAAGCAAAAATTACGTCTTTTGTTTTTTTGGTCTTGCTGCAGGGAACAAAATATTATTTAGAATCAGCCGGTACCCGGGAGAATTTTTGTGAAGCGATAAATCGGTAGGAGGATCTCCGACAAGGTGTTCATAGGCTTCCGGATCGTGCCCGCCGTAAAATGTAAACGTACCGCGGCCATAATTTCCGTGAATATATTTTACCTGGTCCATTCCCGGGCGTTCACCTAAAATAGTCACTGATTTTTTTATCAAGGATTTTCTGAACATTGTGGTTTGTCCCATAAATCCATGGATAACGTTTACATGATCTTGAACTAACATTGACGAAACAGGGTCATACTTTGCGGAAAAATCAAACAGAGTGAAGTAATCATTTTCCTTGCTGCCTACTTCTTCAGGCGTAATATTAATATTGCTGAAAGAATAAACGTATGGATTCATTTCGAGTTTAAAATTTGTAAATGCAAGAGTGTTGGAATAATCCAATTTGCTTTGAGCATCTGGGTCCGCGGGATCGCCGTCAAACATTTGTGCACATATATCCGTATGTTCCGCGGCGAGCGCAATATCAAATGTATCGGTAGCAGAGCACATTGCAAATAGAAAACCTCCCTGTCCAACATAATTTTTAATGTCCTGCGCAACTGTCTTCATCATATCCGAAACTTTCTTAAAGCCGTTTTTCTTTGCGTCATTTTCATATTGAATTTGATTATCTATATACCACTGAGCATTGCTAAAGCTTGCATAAAACTTTCCGTATTGACCTGTAAAATCTTCATGATGAAGGTGCAACCAATCATACTTTGATAAGTCTCCCCTAAGAATTTCGTCATTCCAAATTTTAGTATAAGGTATTTTCGCATAGTCGAGCACCATTGTTACCGCATCATCCCATGGCTGAAAACTCGGCGGAACATAGACAGCAATCTTGGGAGCTTTTTCTAAACGGACAACGGACATATTATTGTCGGGTCTTTGAACAAGTGAATAAATATCAGCAGCTTCCGAAGCGGATAACTTATCGAACGCAACTCCTTCAACCAAGCATTCATTAGCTATGTCGTTTGAATAATCAATCATAAAAGAACCGCCGCGATAGTTCAATAGCCAATCGGCTTTATAATTTTTTTCAAGTGCGTGGTAAGTAATTCCATAAGCCCGTAAGTGGTCGGTTTGCTTTAGGTCCATGTAAATTAATATTTTAGATTGAGCAAAAGCGAGGAAAGGAAATAGCAGAAAAACAAACAAAATCTTTTTTAGCATCTTACACCGTAATCAATTATAAATAAAAGGCGATCTCAAAAGATCGCCGGTAAATAAAATCTCAAAAATATTTTATTCCAATGCAGAAACATATCATGGAAAGTAAAAGTTCCAAAAGTCATTTAGGCAGATTTTCGGTCAGCTTCCAGATAAATCGGTTCAGAGCCTGTTTCTACCACATCTTTGGTGATAATACACTTATCGATATTTTCTTTAGTCGGAAGGTCATACATAATGTCTAGCATAAAATCTTCCACGATTGATCTTAAAGCGCGAGCGCCTGTTTTTCTTTCCATTGCTTTACTAACGATAGCATCAATTGCAAAAGGATCAAACTCAAGCTCAATACCCTCTATCATAAATAATTTCTTATATTGCTTCAAAATAGCATTTTTGGGTTCGGTAAGTATGCTTTTAAAAGCCTCCTCAGAAAGCGTCTGTAGGGGCGCAATAACCGGTATTCTCCCGATTAGTTCCGGTATCAGCCCGTAACGGAGTAAATCTTCCGGAAGAATATTTTTGATCAAATCCTCTTCCGATTTTTTCTCCTTTAAAGCTTTGGAAGAAAATCCCATTTTGTTTTTATTTATTCTTGCGGCAATTAGTTTATCTATACCGTCAAAGGCGCCACCTACAATAAATAAAATGTTTTTGGTGTTCACATTAATTAAGCTTTGTTCGGGGTGTTTTCTTCCGCCTTTAGGAGGCACGCCAGCAATCGTTCCTTCAAGAATCTTTAGAAGAGCTTGCTGAACGCCTTCGCCCGAAACATCCCTTGTTATAGAAGTGCTTTCGCTTTTACGCGCTATCTTATCGATTTCGTCAATATAAACAATTCCCTTCTGTGCACGCTCTAAATTGTAATCCGCCGCTTGCAGAAGATGAACAAGAACTGTCTCCACGTCATCGCCGACATAACCGGCTTCCGTTAAAGTAGTTGCATCTGCAATTGCAAAAGGAACATCTAATATTTTTGCAAGTGTTTGTGCTAATAAAGTCTTTCCAACTCCGGTAGGGCCAATAAGTAAAATGTTACTTTTTTCAATTTCTACATCGTCAAGTTCAAAAAAAGACGAGCGGGAATTAATTCTTTTATAGTGGTTATAAACCGCAACAGCCAATACTTTTTTTGCCTTATCCTGCCCTATAACATACTCATCTAAAGTTTTCTTTAATGATGCAGGTGTATGAATTACCGGATTTTTGGTTTTTCCGTTTGTATAGGCTGCCAAATTGTTTTTCAAAATATCAACGCTACTGCCGATACATATATCGCATATATAAACATCAGGACCGGCGATCATGCTGCCGACCTCGCTGCCGTCTCTTCCGCAAAATGAACATTTAACAATTTTCTGATTTTGTTTCTTACCCATTATTTACAACATCCTTTAACTTTAATATTTCGCTCCTTGCTGCATCAAGATATAATGAATTAGGAAAATTAGCAAGTAAGCTTTCATAAGTTTCTATTGCCTTCGGTTTGTTATTTAAGCCGAATTGATAAATTTTAGCTAGTAAATATAATGCTTTATCGGAATAAATATTTCCTTCTTTTTCACCGGCAATCCTTTCAAGCTGAACGGAAGCGCTGTCATAATTATTCAAGGCAATTTCCATCTCAGCAACGCGTAATTCTGCAATATTTTGAAGCATAAGTTTTTGAGGATCATTAAGAACGGTTCTATATTTTTCCAATGCTTCATTGAACTTCTTCTGATCAGCTAGGAATTCAGCTGCAGCAAAAGTCACAAGGTTAGACGAATCATTTTGTGCAGTGTTCATCAATAAAGATAATTCAATTGCATCGTTTGCTGAACTATTTTGTGGGTTATTTGTGATCGATTGAAGATAATCTTTAGCTTTAGGGAAATTCCCTAAATACATATTTATTCTTGCCAGTTCGTAAGTTGCAAAATTTCTTTTGTCTTCAGGAAACCTGCCGTTGCCGGCAATCTTCTGAAAACAATCAAGCGCTGAGGTTAAATCTCCTTTCAAAAGAAATCCATTTCCCAACTCTTCATATGCCTCAGCCGTTAATTCAGAAAGGGGTGCATCTGTAAATAACTCTTGAAATAATTCTTTGGCTCCTGATAAATCATTATAAATATTTAATTTTATTTCGCCTATTCGCAACAGCGCCTCATTAGCCGCCTCCGAGTGCGGATAGATCTTTGCAATCTCACTATAAGCCTCCACAACCTTATCTGCATTCGATGAATTATTTTTTACAGGAAGATAATAAGGCTTCCAAGCAGGGATTTGGGCTTTATTTTCTTCTTCTACAATAGCCTCAAGAGTTTTTGCATATTGAAGTTTAGTATAAGAAATAAGCGGAGACTCTGGATATTTATTTATCAAATCATTCAGAACTTTTTCAGCCATGTTATAAATCTTTTCATCATACAAGAACTTTCCAAAATTATAAAGTTCTGCGCCTTGACTGTTTTGAAATGAATCTATCTTCTTGTATAAATCGTATGCCCCATCATAATTTTTTGCTTGCACATACAGCCGGGAAAGTAGATACTTAAAGCTGATTTCATTGCCATTATCGTATTTTTTCACCACATTGATTGATTGAGAAAGTGCATCCGGTTTATTTATGTAGCTCAAGATTCTTGACTGTATTGAATTTAGCTGGTTAGGGTCGTGCGAAAGAATTAGGCAATATTGTTCGGTTGCTTCTTTGTAACGCATAGTAATTGAGTAAAGATTGGCAAGATCGTAAGCAAAAAATTGCGGATTTTGTGAAATAGCTTCGCCGCTTTTTAAATATTCGATAGCCTTATCAAATGCCCGCAATTGAAGCGCATAATTAGCAATAATTCTATAATTAACTTCGCTTTTCGGGAATGTTTTTAGCGCATTATCCCAAACTTCAAAGGCTCGCTTGTCATTTCCTTTTAGGTAATAAGATGTCCCTAACAAACCAACCAAATTTATATCGCCCTGTAAACCACTAATTCTTTCTTCAATTAAAGCAATGGAAGCATCATAATTTTTTAGTTGAATATATGTCTGGTTAAGAGTCTGAAAATATTCATAATTGCTTGGTTGAAGATGATACAGGTTTTGCAATATCGGCAAAGCTTTCCCAAACTGTGCTGCCTGAATATAATTTTGGGCAAGCATGTATTGAGTACTTAATTCTCCCCCTGTTTGCGCAAAAAGAATTACAGGACAAAATAATAATATTAGAAATAATTTTTTCCTCATCGTGTTTCAAAAATAATAAATTAGAGTGTGCTATCAAGGGATTAATTTTGCAAAAGGTCGCTTGGAACTTTTATTACTTAACTGATGCTACTCAACTCTTGGAATAGTGGAGTGGTGGAGTAGTGGTGGAGTGGTGTTGGAGTGGTGAAATAGTGCGGCTATTTTGCGCTATTCTAATTTTCAATAACTCCAAAAAGAAATCATATGTAAGGTGAATTACTTAATAAATAGAGTATATGCAGATTTACATTACCACTTTTTCTTTGTACTCCCCAAAAACCTCACGCAGGGTGTTGCATATTTCACCGACACTTGCATAAGCTTTTACCGCTTCAAGAATGAACGGCATTAAATTATCGTTTCCGCCGGCGGCAGTTTTCAGACATATTAATCGTTTTTCAACTTCATCATTATTTCTTCTGCCGCGTGTCGTACTTAAAAATTTAATCTGTTCGCCCTGAACCTTTTCGTCAATTTTTAGAAGTTCCGGTTTTTGGTTTTCATTTATTTGAAATTTATTTACGCCGACTACTATTCTTTCGTTATTTTCTATCTGCTTTTCAAATTTATATGCCGCGTTTTGGATTTCTGATTGAACATATCCGTCTTCAATTGCTGATATCATTCCTCCTAACGCATCGATTTTAAGAATATATTCCCAGGCTTCGTTTTCAATTTGATCAGTTAAGGCTTCGATAAAATACGAACCTGCGAGGGGATCGATTGTATTTGCAACGCCGCTTTCATAAGCAACTATCTGTTGAGTTCGCAGCGCAGTCATCGCCGATGCTTCAGTCGGAAGCGCTAAGGCTTCATCTTTTCCGTTAGTGTGAAGGCTTTGTGTTCCTCCTAATACTGCCGCCAAAGTCTGTATAGTTACGCGACAAATGTTGTTATCTATCTGCTGTGCGGTTAAGGCGGAACCGGCAGTTTGACTATGAAATCGAAGCATCAAAGATTTTTTTTCTTTAGCGTTAAATCTTGTGTGCATTATTTTTGCCCAGAGCCTGCGTGCCGCTCTAAACTTTGCGATTTCTTCAAATAGGTCGATATGAGAATTAAAAAAGAAAGAAAGTTGACCGGCAAAATCATCAACATTTAACCCTGCAGATATCGCTGCTTCAACATATGCTATTCCGTTAGCCAGTGTAAATCCAACCTCTTGCGCGGCTGTTGAACCGGCTTCACGTATATGATAACCGGAAATGGAAATTGTATTCCATTTCGGAACTTCGTTGGCGCAGTATTTAAATATATCGGTTACTAATCGCATAGAAGCTTTTGGAGGATAAATGTAAGTGCCGCGAGCGATATATTCTTTTAAGATATCATTTTGAATAGTGCCATTGATTTTATCTTTTGAGATGCCCTGTTTTTCTGCAACTGCTATATACATTGCAAGCAAAACTGAAGCGGAGGCGTTTATAGTCATTGAGGTGGAAATTTTATCTAACGGAATTCCTTCGAATAAAATTTCCATATCCGCAAGTGTATCTATTGCAACCCCCACCCGGCCTACTTCGCCGAATGCAGCGGGATCGTCGCTATCGTAGCCAATTTGAGTCGGAAGATCAAAGGCTACTGATAAGCCGGACGTCCCTTGCGAGAGCAGGTATTTGTAACGGCGGTTAGATTCCAGAGCATTTCCAAAGCCTGCATACTGGCGCATTGTCCAAAGCTTTCCACGATACATTGTCGGCTGTATACCGCGTGTATAAGGGTATTCGCCGGGGAATCCGATTTTATTAAAATAATTTTCATCTGTAAATTGCTCCGGAGAATAGAGTGGTTTTACCGGTACAAATGAAATGGTAGAAAATTCTTTCTGTCTTTCAGGGTTTTTTTGAATAAATCGCTTATAGGATTTTTCTTCCCAATCGTTAAAAGCCTTTTGAGCTTTGTCTTTTAATTCTTCAAGGCTGGTCATAATTTATTTATCCGGTTCTTCGAATTTTGTTCGCAATAAATTATTAGTTTGAAGAAACCGGTTCATTGATAGCTTTTAGTAGGTCGTTCTTAGTAAACGGCTTTACAAGAAATCTACCAACGCCGGCTTTCTTAAATTGCTCGATTTTTTCATCGTCAAATTCATTCGATAAAATTATTATCTCTCTCTCCAAAGAGTCAATTTTTTTAATATGACGGCATAATCTTATCGACATATCCCAATGAGCATGTTCTACGTCAAATATCAAATATTCAAAATCTTCCCTGTCTATAAAATCAAGCTTAAACTCGTTAAAGGAATAAACTTCAATTTCAAATTTATTTTTCAAGTATGCTTTAAGAAGAGCAGAGGATTCATTCCTATCATCTATCATTAAAATTTTCTTTAATAATTTTTTAGTAGATGCATTATTTATTTCCTCTTTGTTTGTATCTAATGCAAGAGGAAGAGTAAATGTAAAGGTAGTACCTACTCCCTTAATACTGTCAACCAAAAGCGAGCCGCCCATTTTTTCTATATAACGTTTTGAAAGAGCAAGACCTAATCCATTGCCTTCGTAATTACGTCCTATGTTTAGGTCTTCCTGACTAAAAGGTCTAAAGAGATGGTCTAAATAATCCGTGGAAATGCCTATGCCTGAATCTTTTATTTTACAGACCGCAAGTTCCTTTTCGCTTAGAATGCTTGTTTCGATTTCAACGAAACCAACTTTGGTAAACTTGATTGCGTTGTTAAGCAAATTGTTTATAGCGCTCTCCAGGTTTTGCAGATCGGCATATACTTCCGTTTTGCTTTCAAAAAATTTTGTTTTGATTTCTATTTTTTTCCCGTTTGCAATTTGTTTGTTTGTATCGATACAATTTCTAATTACTTTTTCAAGATTAACAGCCTCTAATTTTAGTCTATAATTTCCTGCTTCAATTTGAGCAAATTCAAGCATCTGGCTTATGCTTTTATGAAGTCTTTCCGTACCGCTATAAAGGTTATCGAGATAAACTCTGTCTTCCGGATTTATTCTATCCTCCATACTGTCTTTAATTATTGAAGAATAGCCGAGGATAATATTCAAAGGCGTACGCAATTCATGAGAAAGAACGGTTAAGAAAGTGTTTTTCAATCTTTCGGTTTCTTTATTTCCATCCCTCGCTTTTTTTACTTCAGATTCTGTTAAAACAATTTCCGTCTGATCTTCATGAAACAGCACAACGAAGTTTTTCTCATCAAGAGCTATATGAAATATTTTTGTTCTGAAAATCGGAAGTGTGATTTCGCTCCCCTTTAGAAGCGAGTCGGCATAGTTTTCGAAGAATCTAAAATCCTTGTTCTCAAAAGTTTTAAGGATTGCCGAATGCGCGCCGCTTCGTTTTAGGTCCGAATCATTAAAGATTTTATATTCATTAAGTTCTGAAAGGTTGTAGCCCCATTGAATTGAAAAAGACGGATTAATGTATATAATTTTTCCCTCTTCATTAATAATTTCAATGGGAAATGGAATGCTGTCATACAAAAGCTTAAAATATCTAATTATTGTCTCTACCATGATATCTAATTCACCGGTAATGAAAATTGGATGGATGCTCCCTTGGTTTTATCCAATATTTTTATTTGACCGTTATGACGGTCGATTATACTTTTACACAAATAAAGTCCATAACTTGTCTTTTTTGCAGACAAAACTTCATAGAAAGGATTAACAACCTCAGGCGGAAAACCGGGACCGTTATCCTCAACTTCTACATAAACATAATTATTCTGATAGTACGATTTAACTGTAATGGTTGAATTGTTTCTTGCTTCCACTGCATTGTTAAACAAATGAACAAGTAAATGTTGTATCTGCTCGGAATCATAATTGCAAAGCGGGAGTGAATTAAATTCAGTTTTGAATACGGCTCCATAAAACTTTTTCATCGGAGAAATATACTTTATAACTGATTGAATAGTCCTATTTAAATCCCCGGTGTCTTTGTTTAAATTCATCACTGATGTTTCGAGAAGCACCTGTGCATATTTTTGAATATTCCTAATGCTGTCGATCGCAACTTTACATTTTAAGTTTAACCTATCAAACAATAACGGATCAAAATCTTTTGTATTCTCCTCAAAATTTTTTTGGGCTTTCTCGATGGTTCTCATCAAACTTTCATTTTCCAAAAGCGCAAGATGAACTAATCCCTGAAGAGATTTACCTATTTCAGAATCGATACTGGACTTTAGCGCTTTTCTCTCGGCTTGAATCAATTGAATGTTAGCCTCATTTAAAGCGTTGTAGGCATTTATTTGTCCATTATATAATTGTGCGTTGCGGATAGCGGTTGCCGCCTGTCCGGCAAGTATTTCAAATGTATCGGTAATTTCTTTTATTTTTACTTTGTGAAGATGTTTGCTGTCAACATAAATTACACCGATTTTTTTATCATCGGTTATAAGAGGAGAACATAAAATTGTTTGAAGATCGAGCCGGAGGATACTTTTACTCGGATCATTATTTGTGTCACTCTGCGCTGCTTCAATAAATTTTGATTGCCCTGTACGAAAAACATCTTCGACAACAGTAGTACTTACATTGAATAATGATTCGGGAAGGGGACTTCCCTCCGAGTCGAGTCCGACATTATATTCAAGCTTGCCCGATGAATTCTTCAATACTATAAATCCGCGGTCGGATTCTGTTAGCTTTATCGAGTGCTTTAATACAAGGTCAAGAACGTCTTCAAGAATTAATGTGTGATTGATAATTCTAACAATATCCAGTATAACTTCAAGGTTTTTCAATTTTGAAGATGATTCATCGAAGTTAACTCGACCGGATGCGGCATTATCAATATTTTTCTTGAATTCAGAAAATTTCATTACTCTTTACCGTGAAAAAATTGTTTTCATTTAATAGTTAATATAATGTTTTACGCATAAATTAAAAATAATCACAGAAATTGGAAAACTCCAAATAACATTAGTGAACACTTCTAAGAGTGACGGGTGACGGGTAACAAGTAACGAGTGACAAGACATCTGGAAACTCGGCAGGCAGGTCATCGACTGCCTGCCCCGTTTGCGGGGAGAAATCCCAGATACAATACGATCACCAGAGCTAATTGTGGGATTTCTCACCGGCTAAAGCCGGGTTCGAAATGACAGGATTTGTTAAAATAAATTTTGCAATAATTTAAGGGATAAAAACCAGTCCCATGAGTTTTCTTTTCCATACCAAGCTTTCGCGATTCCCGCTGATAACGTAGATTCCAAATTAAACCAGTGCTTGAAAACAAGATTTACTTGTCCGCCTGCATCAGTATAATTTTTATCTTGACCGGATTTAGTAAATAAATTTTCAGAATAGATTGACATGTCGATATAATTCAAAAAATGTTCGCCGATTCTAACATCGTCAAAACGTACGGGTGGAAAATTTTCTTCAATCAGTAGTTTGGCAAACTTATCACTTAACAAACTATAAATTGGAATGCCGGGAAATCTTAAGACATCGCGATATTGTTTGACGGGTGCATCTTCGAGGTAGCGATTTCCAAAGCCGCCAAAATAAAAATGTGCTTGATCCAAGTTATTATTTTTCTGAACGTAACCCGCGGCAAGCTTTAAATGGAAAATATTATGAGGAAAAAGAAAAGTTGAATAATTATCCCATTCTCCGTAAGCTTCACCTGCAATCTGAAGTTTTCTCGAACCGGCGCCAAAGCCTAAAACCGTTAGATTAAATTCATTTCCTGCTTCGTAATCAACGCTGCCAATGCTTCTCCGGAGATTCTTAGAATTTAAATTCGTTTGCGCAACTGTAAAATCTGCCTGCGATACCTTTATCAAGTTGTCGTTCATTGATTTAATTCCGCCGTAGTAATCTATTTCGGTTTTTTGCTTAACCTTTAGCGGGTTGTCGTAAACCCAATAATAGTTATCTGCCAGAGTAACTTTTGTACCGACCATTCCCCTTTTTCTGTCGTTAAAGAGATCATAAAAATCAGATGCATTATAATCATAACCGACTTCAATTTCTTTTTTAAATTGATACTTCCCTCTGAAATGATATCTCGGTAAACCCGCATCATTTTTAAGCGGAGAAATACCAAACTCCATCGTCAGGTCATGATATGAAAGCGGATCGGCAATGTGTGTGTAAAATCCAAAAACCTTTTCCGACTGAAAGCCCGTAATAACCGGGATAAAGGTTTGGACTTTCAAATTTGAAATACCGCTGTATGTTTTTTCTTTAGATAAACCGGAAGAATCGGAATATTGCTTAACCGGTTTCAAAATTAGGTTTGC
>JAJYCM010000376.1 GCA_021778375.1 Bacteroidota bacterium | reverse complement strand
ATATTCGAATTATCAAATAGAATTCCCAGAGGCAACGCAAATATCAGAACGGGTAATTTTTCCTAGTTCAAAAAGTGAATCACATGGTTTGGAAGATGTCAGGTTTGTAAGATTTACGGAAGATGATAATAGTATAAAGTACTTTGGTACTTACACTGCATATAATGGGAATTCTTTTCGTACGCAATTAATAGAGACACTTGATTTTAAGAGATTCAAAATACATACACTTAAAGGTAAAGGAATTCAGGATAAAGGAATGGCGATATTCCCGCGGAAGGTCAAAGGGAAATACGTAATTACCTCGCGTCAGGGCGGAGAGAATTTATATATAATGTATTCGGATGATCTTTATAAATGGGAAAAATATGAACTGCTTAAAACTCCTGAAGAGCCATGGCAGTATATTCAAATAGGCAATTGCGGTTCGCCTATTGAAACTGAAAAGGGTTGGTTACTAATCACCCATGCGGTAGGTGCCTTTAGGAGATATACGATGGGGGCAATGCTTCTTGATTTAGACAACCCTTCTAAAATATTAGGCAGTCTTAAAAAACCCCTTCTTGAACCTAATGAAGAAGAAAGGGAAGGATACGTCCCGAATGTTCTTTATTCCTGCGGATCACTTGTTCATAACGGAGACCTGATTATCCCGTATGCAATGTCCGATTCAGCAACAGGTTTTGCAAAAGTAAAATTAATTGAATTATTAGATGAGCTAACAAATGTTAAATAAAATTATTAATTATTTAAACCAAATATGGTGGGTAAATTATGGAAATTATTAGATACAAAGAGAATCCTATTTTAACTGTAGAAGATGTTCCATTCAGAGTAAATAGTATTTTTAATCCGGGTGCAATTAAATTTCAAGATGAGTATTTACTCGTTTGCAGGGTTGAAATGCCGAATGGACGATCTTCCTTTGTCCTTGCGCGAAGCAAGGACGGGATTAAGTTTACTGTTGAAAATCAACCCTGTCTTACGCCTAAAGATCACGGTGATTACTCTAAATATGTAGAATGGGGAATAGAAGATACACGTATTTCAAAAATTGAGGATGATTATTATTTGACGTACACCGGCTATTCTAAATACATGCCTCTTGTTATTTTATCAGTGACAAAAGATTTTAAAACATATAAAACGTTCGGACCAATTAGCGTTCCTTCTAATAAGGATTGTGTTATACTCCCTGAAAAAATAAGTGGATTTTATTGGAAGGTTGACAGACCGTCAGCTGAAAACCGTAAAGATATCTGGATAAGTAAAAGTCCTGATTTAATTCATTGGGGAAATCCTCAATTTTTGATGGAGCCGCAATCCGGTACCTGGCAAGGCGATAAAATAGGTATTTCGACTCCGTTTATTAAAACTAAAGAAGGCTGGCTCGCACTTTATCATGGTGTTAGAGGGTTTGGAATTTCTTCTATGTATAAACTTGGAGCTGTTTTACTCGATCTTGAAAAACCATGGGTTGTCAAAGGGAAGAGCAGTGAGCCTATATTGGCTCCCGAGAAAGATTATGAGAGAGTTGGCGATGTAAACAATGTAGTGTTTTCAAACGGCTGGATTGTTGAGGATAATGGCTCTGTAAAAATTTATTACTCCGGTGCGGATACTAACATCTGTCTTGCTGAAACTTCGGTAAATTATTTACTTTCCATCTGTAAATAATTATTAAACTTAAAGGCATTTTATGAGAAATAATTTATTGAAAATATCTTCTTTGAAACTCTTTTCCCTTTTCTGTTTCATGGCAACTTCTGTTTTATTTTCGCAGCAAAATGGATCGAAATCATTAGTCAATACATCTCACCTTGACCATCTTTATCAGCAAATAAATGTTGGTGGTAAAGAGATGGGAATTATTAATATTTATTCGAATTATCCTGATTATAAATATGTTGACGCGCCCGGCGAAGGTATTGCCTGCGTTGACGATATTGCTCGAGCTGATATTTTTTATATGAAGTATTATGAAGCCTCTCATGACTCCTCTGCTTATAATAAAATTAAAATGTTGACGAACTTTTTACTCTATATGCAATCAGATAATGGTTTCTTTAACAATTTTATTTTCGGAGATTATTCAAAAAATACAACTTATAAAACAAGTGTTGCAGAGCCGAATTGGTGGAGCTGGCGCGCAATATGGGCACTTGCAAAGGCAGATAATTTTTTCATGAAGTATGATAAATCTTTTGTTTCCGATATTTCACCCCAACTTGAAAAAGCTGTTAAAGTAACAAAGAAATGGCTGATCAAAAATGAGTCTGATTCAACTCAAAACTTCAGTGGCTTTAAGTTGCCTATGTGGCTACCTTTAGGGACTGCCGCTGATCAAGCTGCTGTAATTGTTAAAGGATTTCTGTCATATTACAAAGCTACTAATGATACGTTAGTCAGAAATGAAGCGATCCGATTATGCACCGGAATAGAAGGAATGCAGGCGGAAGATGCTTCTTATTTACCTCATTATGCTTTCTTAAGCTGGCAGAATACATGGCATATGTGGGGGAACAATCAGGCGGAAGCTTTGATAGATGCAGGAATAATGTTGAATAATCATGAATATATAAAAAAGGCGCAAAAGGAAATTTGGGATTTTTATCCTTACCTAATCAAAGCAAATTATATGAGCAGTTTCACGGTTGAGCACATCAAAGATACTGTGGTATACAAGGACAGTGCAAAGTTTGGTCAGATCGC
>JAJYCM010000375.1 GCA_021778375.1 Bacteroidota bacterium | reverse complement strand
AAGGATTTATTAAAGATGAAAATGGATTTTTACCTCCGGCAAAAGATGGCTCTAGCGTTGAGGTAAAAGTTAACCCTCAAAGCGATAGACTACAGTTGTTAAAATCTTTTGAGCCCTGGGATGGAAAGGATTATGTTGATCTTCCCGTTCTTCTAAAAGCTAAGGGAAAATGTACAACGGATCATATTTCTATGGCCGGACCGTGGTTAAAGTATCGCGGACATCTTGACAATATATCAAACAATATGTTTATCGGTGCAATAAATGCTTATACAGGCGATGCGGGAAAAGTAAAAAACTTATATACCGGAGATTATAAAACAATTCCGGAAGTTGCACGCGAATATAAAGCAAAAGGAACCGGTTGGGTTGTTGTCGGTGATGAGAATTATGGTGAAGGATCAAGCCGTGAGCATGCTGCAATGGAGCCGAGATTTTTAGGAGGAAAGGCTATCATCGTAAAAAGCTTTGCAAGAATTCACGAGACAAATTTAAAGAAGCAGGGAATGCTTCCACTTACTTTTGCTAATCCTGGTGATTACGATAAAATAAAAGAAGAAGATAAAGTAAGTATTCTTGGTCTAAAAGAACTTGCACCTGAAAAACAACTTACTCTTTTGGCAAAGCATTCCGACGGTTCAGAAGATAAAATTTTGTTGAATCAGACATTTAATGAAGCACAAATAAAATGGTTCAAAGCTGGAAGTGCATTAAATTTAATTGCACAATCGAATAAATGATATTGTGAAGATCCTTTTCTAGCACTTAAAGAATTGATTTCACCTACATTTTTAATATGAGGTAATAAATATTCTTAGAAAACTTATAGAGAAATTTTATTTTATAAGAGAATAAATACGAAGCCTCCGAGGTTTTCCTGAACCTCGGAGGTTTACTTTTATATTAATTAAGTTTAATATTGGTTGTAATAATTAAAGGGAGTTTAATATGGGAACACCAAGTGATTTTAATTATTCTACATTCGATACTCTCTCTCCTTGTAAAACATTGGCTAAACAATGTTTCATTGATAAAGTAACAATAGTTCAAAAAAGACCCAGCTGTTTAGAAACTTATTTCCCCAATTTGGTTGCAACCATATTATATTTTCTAAGGTGAACAAAATGAAATTGAATTTATTTTGTTTGGTTTTATTCTTTCTTCCTTTGTTTAATTCAATCAGTTATTCCCAGTGGATTCAGCAAACAAATGGACTACAATTTTGGAGTCGCGGAGAAGCAATTGATGCTTGTAATAATAACACTGCGATAATAGCTGTTGATAATTTTATTTATAAAACTGAAAATTCCGGCAATTCATGGACGAAAATATCATACCCGGCTTCCAATGGCGTTGATGTATCCATAATAGATAAAGATCATTTTTGGATTTGTACTGACAATGGAAAAATATTTGCAACAACGGATGGAGGCGCTAATTGGTCGTTGCAATTTTATGATACTACCAAGACTCAATTTATGAATTATATAAAGATGTTCGATTTGAATAATGGAATTGCAAATGGCGATGCGGCTGAAAACAAATCTGCTTTATTTCTTACTACAACTAACGGAGGTTTTAATTGGGTCTCGATTAGCGACACTGAATTTAAAGGTGGCTTTTCCGGTGATGAATGGAGAAGGATTAGTTTTGTTAATTCAAACATAGGCTATTTTTATATATCGGGTATAGCACCGCAGCAATTGTTTAAGACAACAGATGGCAGTAAATATTGGTCGAGTACTAATTATCCTAATTCATCGGGAGATCTTATTAAATTCTACAATGAAAATTTAGGATTAGTAGTTTATTTGCAACAACCTCTTCCAAATATTAATTATGGGATTTGCAGAACTACAGACGGCGGCAATTCGTGGGAAACCTTTAATATGAATTCTAAAGAATACCCAGATGATATTGAGTTCGTTCCAGGTCATCCAAATGAGGTGTGGTATGTTGATTTGGGAAGTTTATATTTCAGTTCAGATACAGGAAGAACATGGACGGAACAAAATGTATATACTGAAAATTTGAGTGGCAGAGATATTGTTTTCACAGACAGCACTCACGGCTGGCTTTTGTGCGACAGCGGCAGAGTATTTTATACTTCAAACAACGGTGGTGTTGTCTCAGGCATTCCATCAAATAAAATACAAATCCCTTCAGAATATTTGTTGATGCAAAACTATCCTAACCCATTTAACCCATCGACAGAAATTAGCTATCAACTTTCAACCGCCAGCTTCATCATCTTGAAAGTGTATGATGTGCTCGGCAGAGAAGTTAAGTCATTAGTAAATGAAAATCAGAATGCAGGATTTTATAAAGTCGAATTTAATGCAGGCAGCCTTCCAAGCGGGATATATTTTTACCGTATCACAGCAGGAAAGTTTAGCGAATTGAAAAAGTGTGTGTTGATTAAATAAATCCAATTTAAGTCCTAGTAATAAAAACGGCTAAGACGAAGTGACGATGAGTTTATATTTCATCTGTTGGTAATTGAGTGACGAACGAACAAAAATAGGATTCAGAATGTAAGAAATTGATTGTACTTAACTTGTTGTTTTTGCTTTCATGTGTTTTCATTTTACGTCTTACCCAGGCTTCTTGTTTGTGCTTCACATTTTCTCATGTCTTGATTTTCTATTCATCTAAAGATAAATTTGAACAATGATTTTCTTAAACCCCGCAGTATTATTTGGACTATTAGCCGCC
>JAJYCM010000044.1 GCA_021778375.1 Bacteroidota bacterium | reverse complement strand
TTCAAAGGAAAATAAGATTCAACTTCTCAATCTTTCGGCTAACATGAGTTACAACTTTGCCGCAGATAGCTTAAAATTTTCAGATTTAAATTTGAGCTATAGAACTCAGGTTGGAGATTATCTTAATTTTTCAGGGTCATCAAATTTTTCAATGTACGATTATGCTCCCGGTATTAGTAGAATAAATAAATTTTTGGTCGATGAAGGGAAAGGTTTATTAAGACTTACAAGTTTTAATTTTTCTGTATCGACTAGTCTCTCCGGAGATAAATTAAAATCGGCTTCTTCTAAAGAAAAAACTAATTCCACCGAAAGCGCTTATACCTTAGAACAATCAGATAAAACCGTTTATCAGGGAATTTACTCTGAGAAAAAAGCTGACTTCACAATCCCCTGGAATTTGTATATAAGTTATAATTTCCTTTACTCAAAGGTTGATCCATATAACCCCACAAAAACATCAAACATGAGCGCAAACCTGGATTTCAATCTGACTCCGAATTGGAAGCTTTCGTTTGCCGGAAGTTACGACTTTGAAGCTCATCAATTTGCTGCTCCCCAAATTAAAATTTCAAGGGACTTACATTGCTGGGAAATGAATTTTACTTGGAATCCGATTGGAATTTATTCGGGTTATTATTTTGAAATTAGAGTCAAAGCTCCGCAGCTTCAAGATTTGAAGCTTACAAAGAGAGATCAATTTTATAACGGAAAGTAAATTGATAACAAATACACGAACTCCTTTTATGAAAAATTATATTATCGATGGGAATAATTTAATCTATAAAATTAAGTCTTTCAAAAAATTACTTAATAATAATCAAGCAACAAGAGATAAGCTTGCCTTTATGATAGATGATTTCTTTTATGGAAGGAAGGTCAATGTTACACTCCACTTTGATGGTTATGAGAGTATGCCTGTGAAGCTTTCCAATATAAAAATTGTTTATAGCATGAACGAAAAAGCAGATGCAAAGATCAAACGTCAAATCGATTCTTCCAAAAATCCGAGAAATATTATTGTTGTATCATCGGACTTGGAAATTAAAAACTTTGCCCGCGTTAATGGATGTCAGGTATTATCCAGTAATGAATTTTCCGATATGTTGAATTCTCTTTTAAGTAAGAAAGCAGAGGATGAGAAGGCGAATACAAGCCTTTCGACTGAAAGTTGGGAGAAATTATTCGGAGAAAAATAAGTTTTTTATACAGCTTGAGATTCCGGAAATTTATTGCGTTGGCTTTTCGCTATAATAATTGAAAATTCGGTAGTTTTGTTTGCTTCCGATTTTGCAATAATTTCCGCGCCATGCCAGGTCACTATTGCTTTCACAACTGAAAGACCCAAGCCGACACCGCCGGTGCTTCTATTTCTCGACGATTCCACTCGGTAGAAACGATTGAATATTTTTGGCAGCGATTCTGCGGGGATACCTTCTCCTTTATTAATTACGCTCAATTTAATTTTATCGCTTTCGTATGCTTCACTCTTAATAATTATCTCACTATTTTCTTCGCCAAATTTGATTGCATTATCAATCAAGTTTGAAAAAGCCTGTGTCATTAATTCTTTATCAATTTCTACTAAGGAATTTGAAGAGGGAATGACTGTTAAGGTGATTCCCTTTTCAATTCCCAAAATCCTTAAACTCTCGGTAACGGTTTTTAGGAAATCATCAATATATAGCGGTGATTTATTTATATCAATTAAAGAATGATCGATTTTTGATATGAAGAAAAGATTGTCGATAATTTTTGTCAGTCTTATGGTCTCTTCATAATTACTTTTTAAGACTTCAATATACTCTTCAGGTGTCTTGCGGGATTTTAACGCAATTTCTGTTTCTCCGCGCAATATTGTAAGAGGCGTCTTCAATTCATGAGCAGCCGAAATTGAAAATTGGTTCATATAATCGATTGAAGTTTTAATCCTGCTGATCATTTCATTCATCTTCTTAACAAGCCTGCCGTATTCATCGCTATATTTTTCCCCGATAATTTTTTCGTCAAGATTAAGTGCGGTAATCTCCTCTGTCTTCTTAATTATTGCGTCAATTCTTGAAAGTGATTTGGCTGAAATTATACCGCCTCCGATTATTGAGATTATAATAAATATAGGCGCTAAAAGTTCAAATATATGTACTAAACTTGTTAGCGTTTGAATAATCTGATGAATCGGAAAGGCAACAAATATTTTATATTGACCCTCATTTAGCTTAACACACCTAATCGGTTTTTGAGATAAAGTTGTGTCTGTAAAACTAAATAAATTCACCGCCGCATTTTTTGAAGGAAAGGAAAGTGTATCATCCTGAAGGTTTGCCGACTTAAATACTATTTTGTCTTTAGCGTTAATTTGAATGTAGTTGTTTCTTTGATTGAGCGCAACTTCATTGTAAATAACATCCCAAATTAGGTCTTCGGGACTTGCATAGACTGAATCCGGTACGAAGTTATCTATATCCTTATGTTTCTCGACAACATGGTGCAATATTGCTTTGGCTTGGTTTTTCAGACCAAGGTCAAGGTTATCTAAAAGTGTATTATATAGGTAAAGATAGATCAAGGCCCCCAACAAAATTTCCAAAATTAAAAATAATGATGAGTACCAGATTGTAGCCTTAAATCTTGTGGAAGAAACGAAAAGTCTTAGCTTATTCATGGCTGTACGATAAATAATTATTCATCTTTTATTATGTATCCAATTCCTCGTATAGTATGAATTAGCGGTTTATCAAAGTTGTTATCAACTTTAGCGCGAACTTTATTAATATAAACATCTATAATATTTGTTTCAGGATCAAAATGGTATTCGTATACATGTTCAATCAATTTTGTCCTTGAAATTACTTTGTTTGAATTTCTCATCAGATATTCTAAAATAGCATATTCTTTCGGAGTTAAAAGAATTTCCTGTTCGCCTCTTAATACTTTATGCGATTGCAAGTCAAGAACTAATTCACCGACATGAAGCGTCGGAGCTTTCGATGATTCATGTCTTCTTAATAAAGCTCTTATTCTTGCTACTAGTTCTTCAAAGGCAAAAGGTTTAGTAAGATAATCATCAGCTCCAGCGTCCAATCCTTCTACTTTGTCTTTTAAGCTGTCTTTTACGGTTAGCATCAAAACCGGGGTTATAATCTCTCTTTTCCTGATTTCTTTCAGAAGAGATATACCGTCAATGAACGGAAGCATTATATCCATTATTATTGCATCATAATCTTCTGAAGTTGCCATCTTTAATCCTTCTTTGCCGTCTAGTGCAACATCAGCGGTAAAATATTCTTCCTCCATTCCTTTTTTTATGAAGGAAGCTACTTTTTTTTCGTCCTCAACTATTAAAATTCTCATTTAAAAGCTTGTTTGAAAATTGAAATTAAGATTTGAAGATAACCCTGTCGGATTACCAAAATCAACCGAGAAATTCCAGCTTGTTTCATCCGCTTGTCTTTTATTGAACAAAGCAACCAATCGGGCTGCATTAATTGCACTTGCAATCCGGTTTAATATTAATGCTCCCACTACAAATCTTAAATTGTTTTTTGCTTGCTCGCTGGAATACCACATGTTACGGTATGTCTTTCGCTGGTTGTCTGTTTGCCAATTCCAATAATATTGTGCTCCATACATTTGATTAAAAGTCCCGGATAAAACCTGCGTGTTATTATATTGGTCAATGTTGGAATAATCTCCGATCGTCGCATAATAAGAATCGCCTTTGCCCTGTGCATTTACACCACCTGTTGTAACTGCATAAGCTTTATATCTGTCTTGAAGCCAGCTGCCGTAAGTGTTCATTCCAAAATAAATTCCCCATAGTGCACCGTCTGCAACTGTAAAGTATTTTCCGCTGGAATAAGAATCTGCGTAAAGTTCTCCCATTCCGGGCAATATAGCCGATAGTAAAATTGCCAGCCCTGCATTCTTTTTACCGTAGGTAGAGCTAGTAAATGATATTTGTCGAAGTTCCCTCTCCGGCTGATTTTTTATGATTGAATTTTCTAAAAGTAATTGCTTTGTAGAAGTAAGTGTTTGTGGGAAATAATTTGCTGAAAACAGTAAAACGAATAAAAGAATTTTTTTCATGTTTTTAATTTCAATTTTATGATTAACAAGCAATTAATTCAATTGATTTTTGAATGCCTTTTATTTTTCCTTCGCATAAATTACCATCTTTTACGTTTGTAATTTCTACTCTTGAAATCTCATTTACCAATGAAGTGTCAAATTTGTGGGAAACACGAACATAGTTGGAAGAAAAGCCTTTTATTATGCCGTGGTCATTTTCGGCTTCGAATAAAATTTCTAATTCCTTTCCGATCATCTTTTTATAAAACTCTTGCTTCTTTTTTTCACTTAATATTCTAAGCATATTTGTCCTTCGCTTCCTTTCAAAGGAATTTACTTCGCCCTCCATAGTGATTGCTTTAGTATCCGGACGCTCGGAGTAAGTGAAAACATGTAAATATGAAACTGGTAAATCGCGAAGAAAATTATAGGTCTCCAAAAAATCATTTTCAGTTTCTCCCGGAAAACCGGTGATTATATCTACTCCGATTCCTATATCGGTAATTTTATTATTGATTTTCTTGATTAAATTTTGATAATCTGATACTTTGTATCGCCTCTGCATTAATTTCAAAATCTTTGAACTACCGCTTTGGAGCGGTATATGAAAATGTTTGCACATTTTATTACTCTGAGATGTAAGGTTGATTATTTCATCCGATAGTAAGTTCGGCTCAATTGAGCTAATTCTAATTCTAAAATCTCCGGGTACTTCAATCAATTTAAGAAGAAGGGTATATAAGTTTGTTTGGTAAGTTGTCCCGTAATCACCCACATTCACGCCGGTAAGGATAATTTCTTTATACCCTGATTTAACTAAATGTTTGAATTCAGAAATCAATTCTTCCGGTTTCATGCTTCTGCTTTTACCGCGGGCTAATGGAATTGTGCAGAATGTACATTTATAATCACATCCGTCCTGAATCTTAAAATAAGCCCTGGTTCTGTCATCGGCGTCAGTTGATTGAGCTTTCCCAAATTCATTTAGATCTTGTAAAGGGGAAACAAAAATGCATGCTAAATCTTTTTTCCCAAAATCATTTATAAGCGAAAATAGGTTCAGTTTTTCTTTACTTCCGAGGACTACATCGACACCGGCAATTTTAGCAATTTCTTCCGGACGAAGCTGTGCATAACATCCTGTGACAATAATAAATGCCTCCGGATTTTGACGAAGCGCTCTTCGTACAAGTTGCCTGCATTCCCGCTCTGCGTTCTCTGTAACTGAACATGTATTGAAAAGATAAACGTCTGCTTTTTCCTTAAAATCTACTACCTCAAAACCAAAATTTACAAATTGATTTCCTATCGTAGATGTCTCGGAAAAGTTAAGTTTACATCCTAAGGTTTGTAATGCGATTTTGTTATGCATGTCTATTTTAAAAATCAAAGAGCGGGAATATTTTTCCCGCTCTAATTTTACTTCGCCGATAACTGTTAATTATTTTTATTATGTGAAGATGAGTGACCTTCATCAGGAACTTCGAAAATCGGAAAATCAGCCGTGTCTATTGAACCGGTGTCTGCATTTTGAATTTCCTGGATTCCAACGCGATCAAATTTATGCTTATCTAAATAAGCTCTTATTTCTTCTTCAGATTTATCTTTTAATGCAGCTATTGCGCTTAATACGATCTTTTTATTTTCCTTATCAAACTCTATGACTTTCAAAGGAATCATATCGTCAATAGGGAAGTGGTTTGCAATGTTTTTGATCTTGTTTGTAGCTAATTGAGTTACCGGAACAAAACCATCAACATCCTGAGGCAATTCGGCAATTAAACCTTTTTCAATAATTCTTACAACTTTACCTTGAGTAATTGTTCCTACTGAAAAAAGTTTCTCAAAATTAGCCCACGGATTGTCTTCGACTTGCTTATGTCCCAAAGAGATTTTTCTTTGGTCAACATCTACACCAAGGACTAATACTTCAAGCTTTTCGCCTTTCTTCACAACTTCACCTGGATGGCGAATCTTCTTTGTCCACGAAAGATCAGAAATATGAACCAAACCGTCTACACCTGGCTCAAGTTCTACAAATATGCCAAAGTTTGTTAGATTGCGGGCTATACCTGAATGTCTTGATCCAACTGGATATTTCAGCATTAATGTTTCCCATGGATCCGGTTCCATTTGTTTTATGCCGAGTGATATTTTCTTCTCATCTTTATCGAGACTTAAAATAACGGCTTCAAGAACTTGTCCCATTGCAACAACTTGAGAAGGATGTTTGATGTGCTGTGTCCAGCTCATTTCTGAATTGTGAATCAAACCCTCAATTCCTTTTTCAATCTCAATAAATGCCCCATAGTCTGTAAGAGATACAACGCGACCGGAAACTTTGTCGCCAATTTTATATTTGCTCTCAATATCTTCCCATGGATGAGGTAATAATTTTTTAAGACTTAATGAAATTCTCTTTTTCTCTTCGTCAAAATCTGTCACTAAAATTTTAATCGTTTGGTCAAGTTTGACTACTTCATTTGGATGATTAATTCTTCCCCAACTAAGATCTGTAATGTGTATTAAACCATCAACTCCGCCAAGGTCAACAAATACACCGAAATCTGTAATAGCTTTTACAGTTCCTTCAAGTATCTGACCTTTTTCAAGACTGTTTAATATAGCAAAACGCTGATCGGCAATTTCTTCTTCAACCAAAACTTTATGCGAAACAACAACATTTTCTGTCGGAATATTTACTTTTACAACCTTAAAATCCATCGTTTGACCAACGAATGCGTCAAAATCTCGGATAGGACGGATGTCAATTTGCGATCCCGGAAGAAATGCTTCCATTCCCATTAAGTCTACTACCATGCCACCTTTAATTCTTTTAAGAATTTTTCCTTGAATTATTTCTCCTGTTTCGTGAGCCCTAACTACTTTATCCCAGATCCTTAAGAAATCGGCTCTTATTTTACTTAAAACGAGATTACCTTCCTGATCTTCTACGCTCTCCAGAACAACTTCAACTTCTTTGCCTATTTTTATTTCTTCAGATTCGTGAAACTCGTTTTTAGGTATTGAGCCTTCAGACTTGAATCCGACATCCAAAATTACATTATCACCCTGTATACGAACGATTCTCCCTCTTACTAATTCACCTTCTTTTACGTCTTTGAAAGACTCAGTATAAAGCTTCGCTAATGTTAAGAATTCTTCCTGCGAATATTCTTCATCATTGAAGTTTTTCTTTGCCTTTTCAAAGTCATTTATGGTTGCTGAATATTTCTTTGCATCATTTGAGGTTTCTGACATTAATCCTCCTAAACGGAAATTATATCTGTTAATTTTGCTTTCGCCATCTTGAAAACAATTTAACAGAAAATTAATTTAACATATTTTATTTACGATGGCTAAAAAATTGATAATATTAACTCTTAACCGTTATTCTTTTTCCCGGCTGTTTGTCGGACTTTTTCTAAAATTATTTCAACTTGTTGTTCTATTGTGACTTTAGAAGTATCAACTTCGAACGCATCCGGTGCTTTAATCAACGGGCTATTTTCTCGAGAAGAATCAATTTTGTCTCTGCTTTCAAGGTTTGATTTTATTTCTTTTATTGAAACTTTAATTCCTTTTGAATCGTATTCTTTTACTCTTCGTACGGTTCTCTGTTCAATTGAGGCGGTTAAGAATATTTTTAAATCTGCATCAGGGAAAACCACACTTCCGATATCCCTTCCTTCCATTACAATACCGCTGTTGTTTTGAGCAAGTATCCTTTGCTTTTTTACCAGTGCTTCTCTCACTCCGCTAATTTTACTGATAGGGCTAACGAATTTATTTACTTCCTTTGATCGAATATCTTCAGTGACATCTCTTGCGTTGAGAAATACTTTTGTTGTCCCCGCAGTATAAACTAGATCAATTTTGGACGCATTTGCTAAAGCAATTACTTCATCAGAATTATTAAGAACGTTGTTTTCAATTGCCAAAAGTGTTATTGCCCGGTACATTGCGCCTGTGTCAATGTACAAATATCCAAGCTTTTGCGCTACGAGCATTGCAGACGTACTTTTCCCGGAGCTGGCGGGGCCATCAATTGCGATGATAAAACTTTTGGTCATAAGGAACAAAAATAGTAAATTAACCTCAAAGTTTCAAAATTTCATCTCAAATTAATGAGTTTTGTCTAAAAAACCGAAATACTCTGATTATCATTCCTTCTGGCGAGACAGAAAAGCTGTAATCTATTCAATATTCAAAGGTTTATGAGTTCCCACTTTCATCGGAATAATCATATTAGAGCGGACTTATTAATTTTATTAATGAACCGGCTTGTTTATTGAATCTCTTCTCCTCCGAGAAGATTCACTATGGAGTCTATTATTGGATCTTTTGCCGGATTAATGGACTTTTTTTCACTAGTCTTTCTTTTTGAAGTCGAATTTGAAGCTCCGAATGCGGATGTGTCGCTTTGCTTAAGCTCCAGTTTCAATTTTTTCCCAAAGATTTCATTAGTCTTTTTTTGAAAGTATTCTTCATGGTTGGATAAAATTTTGTCCCCGTCCGGATTGTCGCTGAAAATGAATAACCGGTTTCCTTCCAAACTAAGCAACTTTATATCTTGAATGAACGGTCCGAATATCAATCCCTTTTCAGAGTTCACTGAAGCGACAAAATCGTTCCAACCTTCAATTAAGGAAGAAAAGTTAAAACCTGACTCTGGCTTGTTTTCTTGAAGTGTTATATCTTTTAATGAAATGATAGGTGGTTCTTGTACAATAACATCCGGTTTATTTTGAAGAGTAGAATTTATGGATTTAAAAATTTCTTTGGTAGAAAAGATTCCAGTTTTTTCAGGTCGATCAGTCTCAAAATTCAAATTAGAGTTTTTTTTTATATCATCTACCAATGAAATCAATTCTGTAATGGTTGATGATTTCTCAAGTCCAATTAATTGACTCAAAGAAATTTCAATTTTTAATTTTTGATTTTGGGTGTAACGTAATTCTTGCTGCGTTTTATTTAAAAAATTTAGTAGGCGAAGAATATCACCTTCCGAAAATTTATTCCGATATTCTAAATATCTTGACTTATATAAATCTGCCGTCTCTACAAGGTCTGCGCTATTGCTTAGTATTACTGTCATAATATTTCTAAAATGCTCCATCAACCCCTCCATAAAATCAATGAAATTCCAACCATGCTCATAAATAATGTTGGTTACCTCAAAAACAGCTTTGAAGTTTTTTTGCAATACGGCATCTGAAAGAATAAAATAAACTTCATCATCTACAAGATTTAACATTTTAGAAACGGTTTCGGAGTCAACGTTATTACCGCAAAATGAAACAACTTGATCAAAAAAACTTTCAGCATCACGCAAAGCTCCGTCTGATTTCTTTGCAATTATTGTTAATGTTTTGTCGTCTATTTTTATCTTGTCTGTATCGGCAATTTTTTGAAGTTGATCTTTAATCGTATCAAGTTGAATTCTTCTAAAATCAAAGCGCTGACATCTTGATATTATGGTGAGAGGTACTTTGTGAATATCAGTTGTTGCAAAAATAAATATTATATAAGACGGCGGTTCTTCCAGGGTTTTAAGAAATGCATTGAAAGACTCTCTTGTAAGCATGTGAACTTCGTCAATAATATAAACCTTATATTTCCCATTTGTCGGCGCATATTTTACAGAATCACGAAGTGTGCGGATTTCATCAATACCTCTGTTTGATGCCCCGTCAATTTCAATTATATCCAATGATTGATTAGTCTGAATTGATTTGCACATATCACATTCATTGCATGGTTCATTGTCAATTGGATTAAGACAGTTTAATGATTTAGCAAGGATACGTGCAGTTGTCGTTTTCCCAACTCCGCGTGGACCTGTAAATATGTATGCATGTGCGATACGATTGTTCTTAATTGCATTTTTCAATGTCGTTGTTATATGCTCTTGACCAACCACATCGCTGAATCTCTGAGGTCGCCATTTCCTTGCTGTAACGATGTATGCCATTAATAACCTATAATCTCAAGTTTGACTAAAATATTTCGGACGAAAGGAAATTACAAAATTTTTCCAAGTATTTTTTATCCGTTTCGTCAAAGGAATTAAAAGATGCACTGTCAAGATCAAGTACTCCCATTAGTTTTTGTCTTTTTATAATTGGGACGACAACTTCTGATTTTGAATCGGCATCGCAAAATATATGCCCTGGAAATTTATTTACATCGGGAACAATAAAAGTCCTTTTCTCTTTTGCAGCAGAGCCGCAAACTCCTTTGCCGGTTGCAATTGTTGTACATGCTACTTTCCCCTGGAAAGGTCCAAGATATAACTTTATACCGTCAAAAAGATAAAATCCAACCCAGCTTACTTTTTCAAATGTCTGCTTTATTGCTGCTGAAGCATTTGCAAGGTTTGAAATTAAATTTTCATCCTTGTGCAATAAACTTTTTAGCTGATCCAACAAAAGAATATATCTTTCTTCTGTTGATAAATTTTTATTGACGAGTAGACTATCTGCCAAATTATTTTCTTTTTGTTTTGTTTTTCTTGTCTGTTGTGTTCGGTCCCAATTTCCAATCTTTAAAAAGATAGGGGATTGCTTCGTCAATTTTTTCAAGAGGAATTATTTTTAATCCTTCTTTTACTGGTTCTAAAATTTCTTTCAAATCAATCTCATTGTCTTTCGGGATAAGGATTGTGGTAATTCCGTTTCTTTTAGCCGCTAACAATTTTTCGTTAAGCCCGCCGATTGCCAAAATATTCCCGCGTAACGTTATCTCTCCAGTCATTGCAATCTTGTTTGATGCAGGACGACCGCTTACCGCTGATAAAATAGCCATTGCCATTGTAAGCCCTGCTGATGGTCCGTCCTTCGGAATAGCTCCTTCGGGAAGATGAATATGGATTTCTTTGCCCTTAAAAAAATCCGGATTCAATCCAAAATCCTTTGCTTTTGAACGTATGTAACTTAATGCTGCCTGTGCGGATTCTTTCATTATATCGCCAAGCTGACCTGTAAGAAGCAATTTCTCGGCGCCGTTCATTATTGCAACATCGACTGATAAAATTTCTCCGCCAACACTTGTCCACGCCAAACCAGTAACGCTGCCAACTTGATTTTCCTTGTTATGCTTGTGTTGTCTAAATCTTGGTGTCTTTAAATACTCTTCTACTTTCTGTTCATCGACGACATACTTATATTTTGTCTTCGCGTGTCCGTTTGATGTCTCTCTCAGTACAATATCCCGCGCTGTTTTTCTGCACACAGAAGCTAATTCTCTTTCAAGATTTCTTACACCTGCTTCGCGTGTGTATTCCGTAATAATTTTTTTGATTGCTCCATCGGTGATCTTCACATCTCTATTTGCTAAGCCATGATTCTCAAGCTGCTTTGGAATTATATGTCGTTTTGCTATTTCCATCTTATCGTATTCAAGATAGCCGGGCAGTTCTATAATTTCCATTCTATCCTGCAGGGGAAGAGGAATGTTATATCTGACATTGGCCGTCGTAATAAACATCACCTGGGAAAGGTCGTAATCAACTTCAATGTAATGATCGTTGAATGTGTGATTTTGTTCTGGGTCTAAAACTTCAAGCAAAGCTGCTGATGGATCACCTCTAAAATCCATACTCATTTTATCTATCTCATCCATTAAAATAACAGGGTTTACTGTCCCCGCCTTTTTCATCGATTGAATAATCTTACCCGGCATTGACCCGATGTATGTTCTTCTATGACCTCTTATCTCAGCCTCATCCCGGACCCCGCCCAAACTTATTCGAACGAAATTCCTCCCGATTGCGTGTGCAATTGACTTCCCTAACGAAGTTTTGCCTACTCCCGGAGGTCCGACAAAACAAAGAATTTGTCCGCGCATTTTTTTTACTAAGTTTAAAACTGCTATGTTTTCTATAATTCTTTCTTTTGGCTTTTCTAATCCGAAATGATCTTCGTCTAAAATTTTCCTTACATGATTTATCTTTAAATCATCTTTTGTGGTTTTTGACCATGGAACATCAATTAGCCAATCTAAATAATTTCTAATTACAGTAGATTCCGGCGACATCGGCGGCGTTTTTTTAAGCTTGGATAACTCCTCAAGTGCTTTCTCTTCTGCATCCTTTGGCATCTTTGCTTTTTTAATTTGATCCCGGATTTTCATAAACTCCGGTGAGCCGTCGTCTTCTTCGCCTAACTCATCCTGCAAAATTTTTATCTGCTCTTGAATAATAAATTTGCGCTGCGTTTTCGCTATGTTTTCCTGAACTTTATTGTCAATTTCTTTTTCAATTTTAAGAATGTCGATTTCGGAATTTAATATCTTAATGACTTCAAGGAACTGTTCTTTCAATTCCAACTTCTGAAGGATTGTCTGCTTCACTTCAATTGACTGATTTATATTCGCCGCTACGTAAAACAATTTTCTATCCGGTTGTTCTATATTATCAAAGGCTGAAATTGCTTCGTTCGGAATGTTCCGGCTAATCTTAACATAATCCTTAAATAACTGAGATACCTGACGAATCATTGCATGCATCTCATGATCGTTTACTACTTCGGGGATAATCACTTCAATTCTTGCTTCAAAAAATTCTTTATTTTCCGTGAAGTTAATAATCCTTCCTTGAAGTAAACCGTCAACTAATATTTTCATCAAGCCGTTCGGCAGTTTTAAGATTTGTACTATCTTGGCAATCGTTCCATCCTGATAAATATCTTCCTTTTTTGGGTCCTCAACATTTGACTTCTTTTGAGTTGATAGAAAAATATATTTTGTATTATCAGAGGCATAATTAGCGGCTCTAATTGATTGTTCGCGCCCTACAAGAACGGGATATATCATGTATGGAAAGATAACAACATCACGCAGCGGTAAAATAGGAAGCACTGCCGGTATAGTGTCTACTATTGAATTCTCATGTCTATTATTAATTTCTAGTTCTTTAATTTTTTCCAATTACTTCTCCTAAGTTTCAATTACAAATTTACTCGCAAAATATACCAAAAATGAGCGGGGCTTTCAAGGTATTGAACGCTTCAATCAGTTATATTAAAACTCAAAATCTAATAAT
>JAJYCM010000374.1 GCA_021778375.1 Bacteroidota bacterium | reverse complement strand
GTTTCGGCAAAACAAGTACCGGTTACCAAACCAACATAACCGGTTCCAACAACAGCAATTTTCAAGTATCCTCCGTTTTTATCTTATGAAATATAAAAATAGACAAGTAAAGTTGGAAGGAAGTTCCTTATAAATATTCCCGCCATTTCTGTCCAAAATAATTTTAGAATTTATAATAACCTATGAAATTATGCGAAGTAATTATTTTATATTATTCACTACAAAACGATCTATTATATTTTGTCACTTTAGACAAAACTTCGAAGTTTAGGAAAACCTCGGAGGTTTTTCTATGCACTAATTTTATTTTAATATTTTTTGAATCTTATCGCTAAATGCTTGTGAGTTAACCGGATTCTGGAATACTTCGTCGACTCCAAATATTTTGTAAGATTTAATTATCTCCTGTGAAATTTTTGGGACAATAGAGAGAATCTGAATATTAAAATTTGTATCCACTTTACGAATAGATTCTATAAGCTGCAATCCGTTCATTAGTGGCAGATCTTGCCCTGTAATAATTAGAGAGGGGAAATTATCAATAATAATTTCCATCGCTTCGAAACCATTCTCAACTGTAATTATTTTATAAGACGTGCAGCTTTGCTGAATTAAATCTTCATACTTCATTCTATTCAAAGGATTGTTTTCGACTATAAGAATAATATTTTGCGAGCAAGGAATTGTAAAGTGAAACTCACTACCTTCGCCGAATTTTGAATAAAGCCAGATTGACCCGTTATGTTTTTCAACTATTTCTTTCACGAGTGACAACCCCAAACCGGTTCCTTTTTCTCCTTTTGTTCCCTCTGTGGAAAAGACTTTTTCAATTCTAAAAAGCTTGTTCTTATTTTCTTCCGAAATTCCTATACCTTCATCTTTAACGATAAACTCTGCCATTCCGTTATTAAAAACATCAGCGGAAATTTCAACTGTTTCATGTTCGCGAGAAAATTTTATAGCATTGCTTAACAAATTAGTTATCACCTGCATAAGTAGGCGCTCGTCAGCATGAATATAAAGAGAACTTTTTACGGTTACCTTTATTTCGATATTTTTTCTAATTGCATTGCCGGTAAGTGAAGAGACACAATTATAAACCATTGTTTGCGCATGCAGCCGTATGGGTTCAACTTTAAGCCGCCCTGTCTGAAGTCTTGACCAGTCAAGTAAATAATTTATTAATTGTAACTGGTGTTGTGACGAGTCGTTGATGTAATTTAAGTATTCTACACGCTCTGAATCAGACAGATTTGGTTCGTTTATCAAAATTTCTGCAAAGCCGAGGATGCTTGTAAATGGAGCACGTAGATCATGCGAAAGCATCGAAATGAAATTATCTTTTGTTTCATTAAGGCGTTGAAATTTTTCCAATGATTTTTCTAAAGATTGCATCTCTGATTTTAGATCCGAAATATTTGTAACCACACCGTTGAATATTTTTATCTCCCCGTCTTCGTCTCTTTTGACAGTGATATTTTCTTGTACCCAAATAATTACTTTATCTTTGCGAAGAATTCTATAAATTAATTTTAAGGAATTTATTGATTGGTCTTTCACAAATTCGTTAAACTGTCTTTTAACTTTTTGCAGATCATCTTTGACGATAATTTTATTCAACAATTCCGGGAACTGTTTTATTTCTCCTGGGGAATAGCCAGTTACCTTTTCAATGCTGTCCGAAAACAATACTGAGTCGGCTTTTTTGCCAGATGAAGAATACCACAGGAAAACATATTCAAGCCCATAGCATAGTTCCTGAAGATTCTTCTGATTAAAAAGATTTTTCTCTACTTCCTTTTGAATTCCGTTTGAAATATTTTTTTTCAGTTTATTAACTCATCAAATTAAAAATGCTTAAATGATAAATATTTTAGCAACATCAACCAAAAGAGATGGCTGATTGAAAAGCGCGGTGGTAAATAATTTTCCCAAAGTTCTTTTTTCGTATGGTATTTTATTGAAGGAATGCGCAATCTTATTAAACTTGTCATCGGAGAAATTATAAATACCGTTTTTAATTTTCTCAAACAACTCGTGTCTTTTGCCTAATCTTTCGTGCCATGCTTTATCGTAAGTTAAAATATGATCGAGTGAATTATTAGTGATAGCTTCAGCAGCAATTTTGCCGGCGATGCTTCCTCCAATCATTCCGCTTGCGATTCCGCCTCCACTAAGTGGATTAACCTGGCGCGCTGCATCTCCCACAAGCATTATTCCAGGCGCAGAAATTTTCTCCAAAGTAATTGTACTTGGGACTCCCCCGGCAATTGAGGTAAGTATAGGCGAATTCGGAAAATTATTCTCCATGAAATTATTTAGAAAAGATAAAGCAGATTTTTTCTTTCCTACCATTCCACTTACACCTAAGCCAATATTAGCAGCGCCATTTACCTTTGGGAATATCCAGAAATAACCGCCGGGCGCAACATTTTCACCAAAATAAAAATAAAGAGTATCGTCTTTTACATTGATATTAGAGGCGGTGATTTGAACGCAGCATTCCATCTCTCTAAAATCAACATAAGTTTTTAGTCCCGCCCATCTTCCGATTCTTGACTCAACGCCGTCGGCGCCGATTACAATTTTTGCTTTCAATTCTTTTTGCTCACCGCGATATTCATATTTTACGCCTGAGACTTTCCCGTCTTCAAATAAAAGTCCGTTCACATAAGCGCGAGTTAAAATCTCAGCTCCGGCTTTGGCGGCAGTTTTGGCTAATTCATAATCAAAT
>JAJYCM010000373.1 GCA_021778375.1 Bacteroidota bacterium | reverse complement strand
CCCAATACAGCTTCTAGTGTACTATTTAACTTTTTATTGTATTCAGCCGGAGTAATTCTGAGTGTATATGCGGGAACATTGCTTACCACAATGTTCATATTGCGATCGTAAAAAACTCCTCTGAGAGGTATTTGCTCAATTGCCTTTATACTGTTGTTTGCGGATTTTTCATTATAAAATTGATATTCAAGAATTTGCATCTGGAACAATCGCAAAATTAACACAGCGAAAAAAGCTAAAATAATGATATAGAGTACTGATTTTCTTCCGAACCCTCCTGAACCTTGAGTCATGATTCAAAGCTCCTCTTAGGGTAAAAAAAGACCACTAAAAAACTAATTAAAGAAGTATATAGTGCGGGCAAGATACCTTGGTTAAGCAATAAATGGATCAAATTTGTATTTAGATCAGCAGAAGAGAAAAATGAATTTAAAACTGAATTTATAGACGAGCACATAAATACAATCAAAACAAAGATATAATTCTTAAAATAATAATCGCGTTTATTTTCATTTGAGAAGTACCCGGCAATAAATCCGGCAACCGTTAAAGAAATCATTGTACTTCCAAGTAAGCTACCGGTTATCATGTCCAAAAGGAATCCATAAAGAAATCCCAAAACCGTTCCGTATAACTGTCCCAAACGCATTGAATAAAATACCAAAAGAATAAGGATTAAATCGGGCACAATTCCATGAATTGCGATAATCGGTAAAATGGTAGTTTGGATTAGCAATACCGGGAAAAAAAGTATAATTGACCAGAGATATTCAGAACGCATTTATTTTCTATTAAAAAAATTTAATTCGAGGTTATCTTCCTCTTTGCTTTCGACCACTTTGATTACGAAAACATTTTCCGTTGTAACAAAATCCACAAATGGCTTTAGTTTAACTTCATTAAATATTCCAGTCTCCACATTATTTAAACCGACCACGACGCCTATTGGAACAGGCATTGCGACAATAGAACTAATATCCGAAGTAATGATTCTATCCCCCGGTTCAACATCAAAAGTTTTCGGGACATTAATAATAACCAGATTGGCACCATTCCATTTCATGATTCCGTCAACCCGGCTTCTTTCGTCCTTTACTGTTAAACTTAGGTCGAGGTTTTCCAGAGTTCGGACTATTGAATAGTTTGAAGAAGTAGAATAAACTATTCCTACTAAACCGAATTCATTGATAACCGGCATACCGGGTCTTACATTGTTTCTTCTTCCTACATTTAATGTAAAAGTGCCTTGTGATCTAGATAATGATTTTGAAACTACGTTCGCAGGTAAAATAGGATAATGCAGAGTATCTTTAATCCCAAGCAGATCTTTTAGTTCGGAATTTTCAATCCCATACTGCCGTAATTTATTTATTTCCAGCATCAACTCTGCATTGGTTTTTCTTAGAGAAGAATTCTCACTTTTGTACTTTGCAATATCTAAAGCATCAGATATTACAGATGAAAAATTTGCGAAAACGCCAAAGAATACAGAACTAGCCTTTTTAGCCGACTGTTTTTGACTTGAGGATAAAATAATCAGGCTGATAATAAGCAGGAGTACAAGAACGATATATTCTTTAAACTTTTTCCAAATTACTGAAAAAATTTCAAACATTAATATCTTCTATTACGAATTAAAACTTTTGTATAATGATTTAAATTATCAATAACCTTGCCCGCGCCCCTAACAACTGCCGTTAACGGATCTTCGGCAACATGTACAGGAAGATTAGTTTCCATACGAATTCTTTCATCTAAACCTTTTAATAAAGCTCCGCCGCCTGTTAGCATCACTCCACGATCCAGAATATCAGCCGAAAGTTCAGGCGGGGTTCTCTCAAGCGATTGTCTTACTGCATCAACTATTTGGACGACTGCTTCGTTTAAAGCCTCCCTAATTTCAACAGAGCTTACTTCAGTAGTTTTAGGAATTCCACCTACCAAATCCCTTCCCTTCACTTGGATAGTTATCTCCTCTTTTAGAGGAACGGCTGAACCAACTTCGCATTTTATAGCTTCAGCAGTTCTTTCACCAATAAGGATATTATGATTTTTTTTGAAAAATTGCATAATGGCATAATTCATTTCATCGCCAGCAATACGAATGGATTCTTCATTCACAATACCGGATAGAGCAATAACTGCAATCTCAGTTGTTCCACCACCAATATCAATAATCATATTCCCTACAGGTGCTTCTACATCAATTCCGATTCCTATAGCAGCGGCCATTGGTTCGGCTATTAAATGAACTTCTTTTGCTCCGGCGTGTTCGGCGCTATCGCGGACAGCTCTTTTTTCAACTTCAGTAACGCCGCTAGGAACAGCTACAACAATTCTTCTGCTTGTTATAGCACCTGTCGCTTTTACACTCTTAATAAAAGCGCGAATCATTCCTTCGGCAATTTCAAAATCGGCTATTACACCGTCCCGCATGGGGCGAGTAACTCTAATATCTTTATGCTCTCTACCTTGCATTTCTTTTGCCTTATTTCCGAGCGCAATAATTCGCTTAGTGTTTTTATCGAAAGCTACTATAGACGGCTCGTTAAGTACAATACCTTTTCCTTTAACATAAATTAAAGTATTCGCCGTTCCAAGATCCATTGCTATATCGGCGGAAAAAAAATCAAATAAACCCATAATTCCTCTTAATGTTTAAAGTGTCTAATTCCTGTAAAAACCATTGATACATTTTTTCCATTTGCTGCTTCTATTACTTCGCTGTCTCTAACTGATCCACCGG
>JAJYCM010000043.1 GCA_021778375.1 Bacteroidota bacterium | reverse complement strand
TAAACATCATCTTCACCGTCCGGGTAGAATCGGAAATGTTGACGAAGGGCCAATAATGATTTTGTTTATCGATGAAGAAGAAAAAATTAACACTGTTCTTCCTCACTTAAAAGAAGTTGTTAATGAAGGATTAATCGTCAAGAAAAAAGTTGAACGAGTATAATAAATTCGAACTAAGTTAAAAGGTCTCCTATGAATAAAATCCTATCTACGATGACAATAGCTATTGCTTTGATTTTTTTTCAAACTATTAAGGCGCAGGACAATTACTACGGTGCATTTGGTGCACCGGAATTAAAGGTGACGAGAATACTGGGGCAAAATGCTTTAATAACCGGCGGAAGATTCGGCTGGGTTATTGATCATCAATTTGTTTTAGGTGGCGGCATTTATGCTCTAACGAGCACAATTAATTTGAATCTTTATGACCCGATAAGCGGTGAAAAACTTCAGCTTGGTTTTAATTACGGAGGACTAGAGTTTGAATATATTTTCTTTTCTGAAGAAAAAGTTCACACCTCTGTTGATATGCTTTGTGCAGGCGCAGGAGTAACTTATTCCGTTCCGGATAAAAGTAAACCTCACAGTAGTTATTTTAGTCAAAATTTGTTGGTATGGGAACCACAGCTTAACCTTGAAGTAAATGTTTTGAAATGGCTGCATATAGATGCCGGCGCAAGTTACCGGCTTGTTTCAAGCTTTCAAAGCTATTACGGATTAAATGATAAAAATCTGGAGGGATTAACAGGCGTAATTACATTTAAGTTTGGAAGTTATTAGTCTTGAGATTATAAAAATCACATTTGGAATTTTATAAGGATATTGAAATTGAAATATATTATTACTTCATTTAATCAAACAAATAAAATCTTATTAGCCCTCATTTTCTTAATTTTTCTTGTTCGTACTTCTATTGCCCAAATTAGCAGGATAGATCAAACAGGGAGAAATTCAGTATTAGTTACTGATGATTCATCAAAAACTCCGGGAGAAGGAGAATTTGTCCCATTAACTCAATTTACTTATGCTGGGGGACCCCGTTACACTTTGGACGGTTCACTGCCTTTGATGAAGACAGAAATAAAACCCCTTAATGCATCTATAGTAGGCGGAGTATTTATCGGAGCAATAGTCTTTCTTCATATACACCAAACAAACGCATGGTGGAGCGGGCAGAGAGGCAAATTTCATTTTGAGGAGGATTGGGTTTCTGCCCTGCAGGTAGACAAAGCCGGACATTCTTACGGAGGATATATGGCTTCGTATATTATGAGTGAAGGATTGATGGCTAGCGGATTTTCGTGGAATGCAGCCACGCTATATGGTGCCGGTTTCGGACTGCTTTACCAAACTTATGTAGAAACGGAGGATGGTTTTGCAAAGACTTGGGGATTTAGCCCATCTGATTGGTACTTTGATGCAATTGGTCCCCTGTTCTTTTTATCACAGCATTACGTACCCGCCCTTCAAAACATCACGCCTAAATGGCAATATATTCCTTCGGAGTGGACGGGTGAGCCAATAATAAACCGCCCAAGAACTTTTATTGATGATTATAACAGCTCGACATTTTGGTGGTCAGTTAATGTATACAATATTTTACCGGAATCATGGAAAAGATATTGGGTTCCTTGGTTAAATATTGCCGTTGGTTATGGCGCAAATTCAATTGACGTAAAAGCCGATCCTAATGGACCTCCGGATCAGTTATCACAAAGAAGATATGTTGTAGGTTTAGATTATAATCTTGTTGAACTTCTACCCAAAGGAGGTCACTTCTGGAATTGGCTTAGACAGAGTCTAAATTTTATTAAGTTACCTTCGCCTTCAATAGAATTTGGCACCGGTGGAACAAAATTTTCACTTTTATATCCTTTTAGATTTAATCTGAATGGATTTAAGTTTTAAGAAAAAAGATTTGATTTTACTTTTTCATGCCTTTTATTAATTGCCTTTTCAGGTCGAAAAGAGCCGGTGAAAGCGAAACATGATAACGATGAGGATTTATTAATCTTTTCACACCAGAATCAAGTTTATCGAGATCGTTCTGTCGGGCAATTCTTATCTCATTTAGGGAAGGAAAATCATAGGTGAGTTTTCCGTTGCTAAATATCCCTATAAGCAGCGGTTCAATTTGGGAGACGCTCGCTTTCGATAAAATTCTTTTCTTATTTTCGTCGAATGGATGTTGAAGAATCAACGGAACAAAATCGATTGGTTTTTCATTTTCAAGGATGACTAAATCGGCAGTGGCTGTATTGTTTGAATCATAAATTCTAAAAACTTGTTTTGTTCCGGGGGTGGGAATTTTTTCAGGAGTCTCGGATATTTTTAATACAGGAATCCACTCCTCCTCATTTTTTACGGCGACAAGTTTATATACTCCTCCTAAAGAAGCATCTCCGGCTGAAGTAATTAATTTTGTACCGACACCGTAAACGAGGCGTTTGATAATGGTATCGGGGTCAATGCCGTAATGTTTTGCCTCATCGGAAATTTGAGTAATAATTTGCCAAATATTCATCTCTTCTAATTCATTCGACAAAACAATTTTAACTTCATCAAAGCCGGCGTTGTTTAGCATTTTTGCCGCTTTAAGACTAAGGAAGGCAAGATCGCCAGAGTCTAACCGTATCCCTACCGGTTTATGTCCTTTTCTTTTTAGTTCTTCAAAAACTTTTATGGCATTAGGGATGCCACTTTCCAAAGTGTTTATTGTATCGACTAGAAGAATGCAATCATCCGGATATAGGTCAGCAAAAGTTTTAAAGGATTCCAATTCACTTAATCCCATTGCAATAAAAAGCTGGACCATGCTATGGGCGTGAGTTCCTTTGGGTTGAAGTCCGAGCAAATGTGAAATACCGACATTTGAAGAAAAATCTGCTCCGCCGATTAAAGCGCCGCGGGCACCTGCAATAGCCCCTCGATCTTGTGCACGTCTGGCGCCGAACTCCAATAACATTTGGTTTTGACCCATTTCTTTTATCCGCGAAGCCTTAGTTGCAATTAAAGTTTGAAAATTTAATTGATTGAGCAATGCCGTTTCAAGAATTTGTGCCATTGCAAGAGGGCCCTCTATAATAGTCAGAGGTTCATTCGGGTGAACGACTCTTCCTTCCGGAATTGCACGAAGAGTAATTTGATCAAAATTTCCGTTATCATATAGCCACTTTAAAAAATCATCCTTAAAAAGTTGATTGCCGTTACTACTTTTTTGGGAGCGGAGTAATTCGATTTCTTCTTTTCCGAAGACACTATTCTGCATCCAATCTACAAGCCATTCTAACCCGGCATTTATGCAGTAGCCGGCTTTATGTAGACCATAATCAGGATAATAGCGAAAGAAGTGATCGAAGCGCGCCGGTTTTTCGTGCATACCGGTCTTAAAATATAGCTGCGCCATTACCAGTTGATACTGATCGGTGAAAAGAATTCCTTCACTTATTTGTTGGTTAAATTTCTTTAGCAAGTTGAGTCCTCATAATCCTAATTGAAAAAGGCGATAGAAAAATAAATTATAAAACATCACATTCAAAGAGGAAAAATTAAAGTAACGATATTGACTTAGAGCAGGAAGTATATAATTTAAGAATGTTTAAGCATTGACATAAAATCAGTAGTGTTTGAAGATAGAAGAAGTTGTTCAACTATTTGTTTATCCTTGAATTTATTTACAATCTCAACGAGGAGTTTAAGTTGAAGTTCATTTTTACTTTTCGGTGTTAAAAGAAGAAAAATTATCCGCGAGGGAGTTCCATCGCTGGCTTCAAAATTAATCCCTTTCTTATTTATAGCTATTGCGATTGCAGACCTTGAGATATCTACTCTTGCATGAGGGATGGCGAGATAATTAGCAATTCCTGTTGGACTGGAATTTTCTCTTTCTATTACTTCTCTATATATCTCGTCTGAGTTGAGCTTTGAATTTTTGCTTACTTGATTTACTAATTCTCTAATAACTTCATTCTTATCTGTGAAATTAGTAAATAACACTAAATTTGGGCTTAAAATGTTCAAGAGGCTTTCTCTTGCCTTTAGAAAATATTTCATAAATGGAGCGCTTGAAACGGATGTAACGAGAGCCATAATTACAAGAGCAACAAAAACATTTGCATGAATTAGACCATATTGAAAAGCTAATATTCCAAGGATAATTTCCATAGCACCCCGGGAATTCATACCAAAGCCAATTGCAAGTGAATCGTTCTTGTTTAACCCGGCAAATCTAGCTCCTATACCGCAACCGATTACTTTGCCAAAGAATGCAAAAATTAGAATTACTGCTACTATTAAAAAATTAAAGTTTGTAATAAAGTTGACAGTGAGACCGATAGACACAAAGAATAAGGGTGCAAAAATATTTGTAATAAATTGCTGAATAATTTCTTTAGTTTTTTCCTTTATATGTACAGAGTCTCCGATAGCAATCCCCATAATGAATGATCCGAAAATAGCGTGTATACCTATATATTCTGTAAAAGCGGCACTAAGGAATCCAAGAATTAATATAAAGTTTAGCACACCACCAGGGAAATTTAGATTTTTTTGTATCCAAGGAATAATTTTGTTTATTATCTTTCTTAAGATTAGGAGGACAAAAAGAGTGAAGGTAATAAGTAAAATTAAAGTCTGGTTAAAGGTAAGTCCATGATTATTAGCCCCTATCATGCTAAGGATAACAGAGAAGATTAGCCATCCCACAATATCGTTAAACATAGCCGCAGCGACAATAATGTAACCGATCTCTGTTTTAAATATTCCTAAGTCCATTAGGGTTTTTACAATAACAGGCAAAGCCGAAATTGACAAGGCGATTCCCATAAACAGCGCAAAGGCTAGTTTCAAATTGTCGTCTTTTATCCCCAATAAATGAGGGAAGAAATATGCTCCGGTAAATCCAAGAGCAAACGGAATTATAATTCCCATAATACCTGTTAAAAAAGCTGTCTTCCCTTCTTTTACAACGACTGAGAGATCAACCTCCAATCCGGAAACAAGAAGAAGCAAAATAACTGCAAGGTTCACAATTCCATCAAGCGCGACTTTTACACCATTATTTTGCGGAAACAGCCAGTTAAAGGAATACGGCAGCAACGAGCCAAATATAGTGGGGCCTAAAATAATTCCGGCAACAATTTCTCCCACTACTGCCGGCTGTCCGATTTTGTTAAAAAGTTCCCCTAGCAGCTTTGCAGATAATAACATTAAGCTTATGCTTAATAAAAATGTGACAATATTTTCTGAGGTTAATTGCATTAATATTATCTAAGAATTAAAAGATTAGAAGGAAGGTGTTTAATCGAAAATTCAAGTTCGTTTGGAAAGAGCCTGTCAAAGAAATAAGACCTTTTAGTTTTTCCATTAACTGCGAATATGTCAATATTATTGTTTTGAACAAAATCTCTTTCAGCCCAACCTTCACGCCCATACAGACACTTAACTATTACAAGAATTCCTTTCAAATTTAATTCTCTCACAAACATAATTAGTTTTTCTTCTTCCTCCTTTTGAAAAATTGAGATTACATTGTCAGCGTTTGAAGTAATACCTGACTCCATTGCAGCGCTTGATAAGCCCGGTGTGTATATGTCCCGTACTATAATAAATTCATTCGCATTTTCCATCAAGGCAAATTGATAGGATAATCTAATAATAGATTCACTGTCCTGGGAATAATCCGTTGATACACAAAACTTCTTAAAGCCTACAGCAACTTCTGAGTGAGATTTTAAAATGAGTACAGATGAAGAAGCTTCACGCATAATTTTTCTAGCCATGGAACCAAGATAATATTTAAGAACTGGTTCTTTCTCCAGAGCACCTGCAATTAATAAGTCAACATTTGCAGACTTAGTTACTTTAAGTATCTCATTTGCCGGGTTTCCCTGCACCCAGATTATTTCAGTTGACTGCTTTGCCAAGCCAGAATCATCTATCATTTTACCTAATTTCACTTCTGATTCATTGTCTTTTGGGCCTACATGAAATAAAACTAATTCGGAATTAAATAGTTCTTTCAACCGTTTAGTTTCTCTTAAGAGAGCAAGTCCGGTAGGTGAAAAAGTTAAAGCTAAACCTAATTTTTTAAACGGAAATTTCATTTTGTTGTCTTTGATTAACGAGTTTATAATAATAATTATTTTATATTAATAATTGAAATTTTAAGAATAAAAGTCAAGTTTTAAACTTTTTTAAAGAATTTAAAAGTTTAAAAGGTTTTTGATTATTAATAAGGATTGCTATCTTTAACACTTAATTTAATGAAAACATAATATTATTTTGCAATGAAAATAGAAAAAAGAAATTTTGGGAATAGTAGTTTAAAGGTGTTCCCTCTTGGATTTGGCGCAGGACATATAGATGCAAATGAGTTAACAGATGAAGAGGCTTCACGTCTTCTTAATTCCGTTTTAGATCTCGGAATTAATCTTATTGATACTGCACGAGGCTATGGAGCTTCAGAAGAAAGAATTGGCAAACATATTTCGCATCGCAGGGATGAATTTATCCTTTCCACAAAAGTTGGCTATGATGTTCCTGGCTACAATGATTGGACTTATGATTGTATAATTGCCGGAGTTGATAGGGCTTTACAAACACTTAAAACGGATTACATAGATATTGTTCATTTACATTCGTGTCTGCTTGGAACGCTTGAATACGGCGAAGTAATTGCTGCTCTCCAAAAAACAGTTGAGGCCGGTAAAGTTAGATTTGCAGCTTATTCCGGTGAAAACGATGAGCTTGGCTATTCAATTCATTCCGGAAAGTTTGGAAGCGTGCAAACATCTGTAAATATTTTTGATCAAAGAAATCTTGACTACCTTTTACCGGAAGCTAAAAAAAGAGGAATAGGAGTAATCGCGAAGCGTCCTGCCGGGAATATTCCTTGGAAATTTCCGGAGCAACCTCACGGAAGATATGCCGAGCAATATTGGCTGCGAATGAAAAAAATGGACTTAGATTTTGGAGATAACTGGCTTGATACCGCACTAAGGTTTACAGCTTTTACTGAAGGTGTAGATACGTTTATTGTTGGAACTTCCAATCTTGATCATCTTAAAAACAATTTAATGATTTTGGAAAAGGGTCCCCTCCCGGAAGAAATTTATTCAAACTTGAGGAAGACTTTTAAGCAAAATGACGATAATTGGGCAGGCCAAATTTAGTTACAAATCTCATCCTTTTTTTACAACTGCTTTGATTTTTACGGTACCTGAGTTTTTAAAGTGGAGAAAAAACACTTTAGTTGAATTAGGCTTTAAGTTTTTTTTCAAAAATAAAAGCATAACATGGTAGCCACCCTCTTTAAATGAAAAAGTAGAATGGGGTTTAATAACAACGTCTTTAACCTCGCGCATCCCCATCATCCCTTTTTGGGTATAGGATTCGTGAAGCTGCACAAGTTCGGCAATATTTGAGCTTACATACAGCAAAGTTTCAGGTTTACCGGAATTATTAGTTACCTCAAAATAAAGTGCGCTGTTCATGCCTTTGTTCGCGGGGCGAAGCCACGCATTTTTCACATCAACTTTTTGAAGATGTAAATTTAATAACGCGAGAAATGCAAAAACAAGAACCATTTTAATCCTCTAAAGATTTTATATCTGAAATTAATTTTTGAGAATTTACCTTACTACCGCGGTATTCGTTTCTAATTCTTCCTTGTTTGTCAACTAGAAAAAGTTTATCCGTGTGAGTGTAAAAATAGACCGGATATTTTTTATCGACAAAAGTTGTATCGCCTGGTATAGCAATGAAATTAAACTCATGAATTATAGAGTAAACATTTTTTTTATTTCCGGTGAGGAAAATAAAATTTTTTAAGTCTATGTCCCTTATTTCGGCATATTCTTTTAATACTGTGGGTGTATCGCGACTTGGGTCAAACGACATGGCAGCAAATTGCACTTCGGTTATTCCTTCTTTAGCAAGCTTCTGCTGAACCATCTGCATATTATGAGTCGTCATTGGACAAATATCCGGGCAGTTGGTGTAGATAAAAGTAATTACAAGAATTTTTCCCTTAAAATCAGAGGGGAAATTTACCTTTGCACTATCTTGGTTTAACAAAACATAATTATTACCGGATATATCTTTCTGTTCGGGAAATTTCTTTGCACAGCCGAAGAAAAGAAAGGAGATTAAACCGGAGAAGAAAATAAATAATGTAATTTTATTTGAAGCAAATTTGAGATGATTCATTTATCAAAACCGTATCAAAATTTATTAATTAAATTTAACTAATTCATCAATTTTAAATTGTGATTTCACGATTTCAGGCTTGTCTACGGACTTATTTCCCAGGTTTGGAAACAACTCCCTTGCTTTTATGACCATTGATTTTAACAGTTATCGGCTCATTAAAGCGTAAGTGTCTCGTCCAGACTAATTCTTTGAACGGTTTTTGAGAAAGAAGCCACTGCCAGTCAATAAAGCCCAACTTATTAAGGTCATTAACAGTAAAATACCCGGTTTTAAATGAAGTAATATTTTGAAAAAAGTGAGAGCCTTGAGAAGGTGTAACATTAAAATCTTTAAATCCGGATTCTACAATTACCGAGGCGCCCGCAATCTGATCCCAAGTAACAGGTATACCAAGCCATTTGTCAAGACTTCCCCAGCGCCCCACTCCGATTAAAATATACGGTCTTTTCTGATCAAGCAATATTGAATTAAAATAACTTACTTCTGCAGCAGTTTCCTGGCTTTTAGAACGGTCAAATTTTTTAATATCGACAAAGACAATATCATGAATATCTTTTATTGCGCCGTTGCCAAGCACCTGTTGGCTTTGACAGATCAAGTCTTCCATATTCGCAGAATCAACATCAAGCTCTTCTAACTCATGGCTAATAACCAAGGGACGCATTTGAAGCATAGCAAATTCTTTCGGTCTGCCGAAAGGGACTTCAAGATTAACGGCAAATTCAATTTCTACCGGAACACCCATTCCCCAAGCCCCAAGATCGAGAAGTATATCTAAGATATCGGCAAGCGGAAAAACTTTTTGTTTTAAAATGGGAGCAAAAGTAACTACTCGCTTACCGGCTCTTGATACGCCATCATAAACAGCATCATTTTCTACCGAGTATGTAGAGCCAACATTTATTAAAGTGTTATCCTCTTCAGCTTTTTTCAAGTCAAATCTCTTAATAAAATTATCAGGTTTACCAGTAAGAATTTTATTTGAATGATCGGTTAAATCGAGTGCAAAAAATTCTTGTTGTGCATTCCGAACAGTTTCTTTTGCAGAAAAGAATTGCATCATATGTTTAGGATATCTTGGGCAAAATCTTACCACATTACCTCCGTCTACGACCTGCTTTCCTAGCCCTAGTCCAACCATGGCGATTCCGTCCGTAGATTTTTGCGGAGAGATCGGGTAAAAGTTATACGATTTTGCAACTCCTGAAAAATCCGGATAGAAGCGTCCATCCCGCTGCGCCCCAACAAGCCTTTGAATAATAACTGCCATCTTTTCTTCTTCCAGGCGGTAAGTTGTAGCCTTCATATAATCTTGAGCCTTTTTATAAAAGGTAGAAGCAAAAACTCCTTTGATGCTTTGAAGTAACTGTTCAAGCCGGATTTTAGGATCTGGATCGTTGTTCGGAATCATATAAGTTTGGTAAACACCGGCAAAAGGTTGAAACTGCGAATCTTCAAGCAGACTTGAGGAGCGCACAGCAAGAGGTTCGTGAATGGCACTCAAAAAGTCAATAAGCTTTGTTACAATTTCAAGCGGAAAGATTTTTGCATCAAGAAAGCGGCGGGTAATTTCATCATCATCAATTCCGCCGAGCGCAAAAATATCAAGGCGGTTATCTTCCAAGAACTGATCGAAAACATCCGTAGCAATAACAACGGCTGAAGGGACAGAGATTTCAATTCCGTCAAATTTATTTTTTATCTTGTCATTATTGATTAAAGTATTGATAAAACCGAGCCCGCGTGCTTTACCGCCGAGTGATCCGCCACCGATTCTTGCGAAACTATTTTTATCATCGAATGATTCCTTATTAAAGTCTGTGATTACACCTTTTAATCTATTTTCTTGGTACAAATGGATAGAAGTAATTAATTCGTTTCTTAACTCCGATGAATTTTTGAAGTCTGAGACTTTTCTCGGTCTTAATTTATGAGCTAACCAAAATTCTGTTCTTGCTTTAAGCCATTTAGAATAATCATTTCTTTCAGCATGATAGAAGATACTTTCGTCGGGAACAATTTTTAATTGTTCTTCGAGTGTTTTAAGATTATTAGCACGTCCTACTTTTTTCCCGTTAGCAGCTTGAAATATAAAATCTCCAAAACCTAGATTATTCATAATGAACTTACGGAGTTCATGCAGAAGCTTTGGCGAACCTTTCAGGAGAAAATCGGCACCGACTTCTTTGGCCTTTTCAGCAAACTCAGCATTACTTGATTGAAGAAGAATCGGAATATCCTTGTGTTGGGCTTTTACATTTTTGGCAAACTTAATTCCCGCTTCCGGGTCTCTGACACCAAAGTGCCTGAAATTGCTATCAGTAATTATTCCGAGGATAAAATCTTCATACTTTGTATAATATTCCCAGGCTTCTTCATAGGTAGTACAGAGAAGAATTTTCGGACGGGCACGCATCCTTAAATATTTGTGGGTTAAATTGACTCCTTCAGAAAGTAGACGCTGTGACTGATCAAATATTTCAGTATAAATTAGGGGGAGATAAGCTGAATAAAATTTTACATTATCTTCAACTAAAATTATTACCTGTACACCGACAACGGAAGTGTCATTTTCGACATTAATTCTATCTTCGGCATATTTAATTATACCAATTATGAGGCGGTAATCCCCTTGCCAAATAAAAATTCTATCAAAGATGGAAGTATCATAATTTGCGATTAAATCTTTCCGTTCACGGTTGTCGTAAGCCAATAGAATAATCGGAGTTTTAATGCCTGCATCGCGAATAAGCCGGGCAAACTTAATTACATGCATATCTTCGATGTGCAAAGTGGTGATAATTAAGTCGAAGCGATTATCTTCAAGAGCTAGCTCCAGAGCTTCCGAGCCGGTTGTGACGTGCGTAATTTCAGGAGCCTGGCTTAAGTTTAGAAGTTGATAATCCTGCCGGATAAGTTCATACAATCTTCCGTCTTCCTCAAAGAGATAATAATCATAAAGGCTTGAGATGAGCAAGATTTCCCGAATTTTATAACGCATTAATTTTTGGAACTCTTTAATACGAGTGCTAAAAATATCTTCAATGTCAATGATATTAAATTTGTCCATTTTTGAAATTACTGATTTATCGGTCAAGAAGAACTCTCATAAATATTAAAAAACAACCTTAAGTAGCAACAAGCTATTTCGATCAAAATAAGAAATCTCCTTTAGAAGGAGATTTCTTATTTGAAGTAGTGCAAGTTGTGATTGATGCACAAAGATAGAATACTATCAAAATTAAACTAGGCCTTGATCAAGCATAGCATCTGCAACTTTAAGGAAGCCTGCAATATTTGCACCGTTCACATAATTACCCGGAGTACCAAATCTTTCAGCAGTTGAAATACACGTGTCGTGTATTTGTTTCATAATTTGGTTTAAGCGATGATCGACTTCTTCCTTAGGCCAGGGAAGACGCATACTGTTTTGCGACATTTCCAAACCTGAGACAGCTACTCCGCCAGCATTAGCAGCTTTGCCCGGGGCAAACAAAATTCCGGCATCTCTAAAGATCTTATATGCGTCAAGAGTTGTAGGCATATTTGCAGCTTCACACACACACTGGCAGCCATTTTTAAGAAGCTCCTTTGCGTCATCAACAAAAATTTCATTTTGAGTTGCGCATGGCATTGCAACATCAACCTTAACGCTCCAAGGTCGTTTATTTGGATAGAATTCCACTTTAAATTTATCTGCATATTCTTGGACTCTATCATTAGCGCTTGCTCTCATCTGCAAAAGGAATTCGACTTTTTCTCCTTTTACTCCGAATTTATCATACACGAATCCATCCGGGCCTGAAATCGTAACGACTCGTCCGCCAAGCTGATTAATTTTTTGAATAACGCCCCAGGCAACATTTCCAAAGCCGGAGACAGCAAAAGTTTTACCTTCGATTTCCATTCCTTTAGTTTTTAACATTTCATGTGCAAAATAAACAGCTCCAAAACCGGTAGCCTCCGGGCGAATAAGAGAGCCGCCCCAATTTAATCCCTTACCGGTAAGAACGCCAGTAAATTCATTTTTTAATCTCTTATACTGTCCGAATAAAAATCCGATTTCTCTGGTTCCTACGCCAATATCGCCGGCAGGGACATCAGTATTTGGACCAATATGGCGAAAGAGTTCTGTCATAAAACTTTGACAGAAATGCATTACTTCATTATCGCTTTTCCCTTTGGGATCAAAATCTGAACCGCCTTTTCCACCACCCATCGGCAAGGTTGTAAGACTATTTTTTAATACTTGTTCAAATGCTAAGAATTTCAGAATTCCCAAATTGACTGAAGGATGAAATCTTAATCCGCCTTTGTAGGGACCGATAGCGCTATTCATATCAATTCTAAATCCACGGTTGATATGAATTTCTCCTTGATCATCCATCCATGGAACGCGGAACATAATTAATCTTTCCGGCTCTACCATACGCTCCAATATTTTTGCGGAACGGTATTCGGGATGACGTTCTAAAACTACCTCAAGAGATTCTACTATTTCTTGAACTGCTTGATGAAACTCAGGCTCGTTAGGGTTTTTGGCCTTAACTTCCAACATTAATTTTGCAATGTATTCAGACATAAAACACTCACTATTTTTTTGAATAGGTTAATAAATAATTGGTTGATTAAAAAGGATTGTTGCCCTGTTATGCTTAAAGATTTCAGAAATTGTGGGTATAATTTCCAGCGAAAAATAACTCCCATGAACTTACTTCCCGGTTTACTGCTATTCGAGCGGGTTACGCTTGAGGCAGTATTAAAAAATTTTATCAACCAAGCAATATACATGGCTGACAAATAATCTGTTTCCCGATATGAAATATTTTGCTTTTTAAGTGGAAGAATAATCATAAATTCTTTTCTAATCTCTTCCGAAAGAAATTTTCTATTGCTAAATTAGTAATAAATTTTCTAAAAAGCTGAGAAATCTTAAACGAAAAAGAGGTTAAAATGATAGATAATATTCTTAAAGAAAAAATAGCCCAAGCAGTTCAAATATTGAATGAAAAAAAGATTGATCTATGGCTTACCTTTGTAAGGGAAAGCGGCAACATAAAAGACCC
>JAJYCM010000042.1 GCA_021778375.1 Bacteroidota bacterium | reverse complement strand
CCGACCGTAACCACAACAACGGTCACAAATATTCTTAATAAATCGGCACAAACAGGCGGCGATGTAAATGCCTGGGGCGGTGATACAGTAACTTCAAGAGGCATTTGCTGGAATACAACGGGAGCCCCAACGATTGCAAATAGTAAATTGGTTAACGGTAATGATATTGGTTCATTTACAAGCAACATGAATAACTTAACCCCACAAACCACATATTATGTGCGTGCTTTTGCTACAAACAGTGCGGGAACCGGATATGGTATAATAGATACATTTATGACTCAAGCAACAGCGCCTTCTATAACCAAAATTGTTGCTCAAGACGGAAGCGGAGATTATACCTCAGTAGATTCAGCATTTAATGCTGTTCCAGATAATTATACAGGTGTTTATACGATCTATGTAAAGAATGGTACTTATAAAGAGAAATGCTTACTGCCTTCAACTAAAGAAAATGTTGTTCTTAAAGGCGAAAGCAGGGATAGTACCATTATTACATATGATGATTTTTCGGGAAGAATTGTCAACGGAGTAACACTCGGCACTTCAACTTCATATAGTGTTGATATCGATGCAAGTGATTTTACAGCCGAGAACATTACATTCCAAAATACCTCGCAAGCAGCGCAAGCTGTTGCATTAGAATCAAACGGCGATAGGCAAAGCTTTTACAATTGTAATTTTCTTGGATTCCAAGATACATATTATGCAAGAGGAAGCAGCGGACCCGGTCGTATATACATGAAGGACTGTCTTGTCGAAGGATCTGTAGATTTTGTTTTTGGTCGAGACATAATTGTCTTTGATAGTTGTATAATTCATGAAAACAGAAATGGCGGAACGTTAACAGCGGCGAACACAGATGCGAATTCGTCGTTTGGTTATGTTTATCTAAATTGTACAATAACAGCAGACTCAATTGGTTTTGACGGCAACCCAATAACTAAATTTGATTTAGGAAGACCATGGCAAGCTGCTCCTCAAACTGTATTCATTAATTGCTATGAGCCAGCTACGCTTGATACTGCAGGATGGTTAGCGTGGAATGTAACGCCTGCACTCTATGCAGAATATAACTGTTACGGACCCGGATATCAGCCGACAAAAAGAGTTTCATGGTCGTCGCAGCTTACGCCAACACAGGCTGCTACATATACAATAGAAAACATTTTTTCGAAGAACTCAAACCCTGCGTTTTCGTATGATTGGATGCCAGTTACAACAATAACCGGAATTAAGGAAACTCTAAGTAATCAATTGCCGACATCTTATTCAGTATCTCAGAATTATCCTAACCCGTTTAATCCTACAACTATAATTGATTATTCTCTGCCGATATCTTCAAATGTAAAAATATATATATACAATACACTTGGTCAGTTAATCAGCAAGTTAGTTGACGGGTATCAGCAGGCAGGATATCACAAAGTAGAATTCAACGCAGCAAATTTAAGCAGCGGAGTTTATTTCTACAGATTTGATGTTAACAATAATGTTATGATTAAAAAGATGGTGCTATTAAAGTAGGCGCTTTTGAAAAATGTGATCCTCTCATTTAGTTGAAGTACCATAAAGTAGTTGCCGGTTGTTGAAATATACGACCGGCTAACTTTTATAGCTTTTCAGTTTAGAATAATTTGACAGGGATTGAGATTTGAAATGAAAAATTTACATAATTATTTTATTTATTTATTAGTTTTTGTAAGCCTTTTAGTCATAGGGGCATCGGCGAATAAAATTACTGTTTTCACTATCGGTGATTCAACTATGTGCTTATACGACACTACAAATGCAAAGCATCAACGCGGTTGGGCACAGATGCTTCCGCAATTCTTTAATAGCGATGTTAAAATTGTAGATGCGGCAAGGGGCGGGCGTAGTTCAAAAAGTTTTGTTAAAGAAGGTCTTTGGAAAAAAGTTCTTGAAGAGATAAAACCAGGCGATTATGTTTTTATTCAATTCGCCCATAACGATGAAAAGAAAGACACAGCTATTGGTACGCAACCGTGGCAACAATATTCTGATTATTTGAAACTGTACGTGGAACAAACGAGGCAAAAGGGAGGCATCCCAATTTTATTTACTCCGATTGTTAGGAGATATTTTGATTCTACCGGTCATATTACTTTAAGGGGACAGCACGATATGCTGCCTGGAGATTCGCTTGGAAATTATCCTATGGCGATGCGTTATGTTGCTAAAGGAATGAATGTTCCATTAATAGATTTAACAACTAAGACAAAGCAGTTGGTAGATTCTTACGGGCCTGAAAAATCAAAAGAATTGTATATAACGACAGATAAAACACATCCCACAATGCTTGGTGCAACAGAAATTGCCAAGCTTGCAATTGAAGGATTAAGAGAACAAAAAATTGGTTTGGTTAAATATTTAAATCCTAACTTTCAGTTGAAAGAGAATTAAACAATGAATGCACAATCAAAAATGCGATTTGTTTTATTTTATACTTTTTTTATAAGTACGACTATTTTCTCCAGCGCATTATTTTCTCAACCAAGCGCTATAGAAAATAAAAACTCTATCGATGTGACGGGCTTTGATGATTGTGCTCACCACTGGATGGATATTACCGATCATGAACAATTTATTATGCCACTTCCCGGTCAAAAAAGATACAAGCCTTCACAAGTAAGAGAGATCGCTGATAATATTTTATTATATCAGCAGAAGAATGGGGGCTGGCCAAAAAATTATGATATGCTTGCAATCTTATCAAAGGAACAAAAGAAGATTTTAGGCGAAGGAAAAGACTCCGACAATACAACATTTGACAATGGAGCTACTCATTCACAAGTTAAATACCTTGCAAAAGCATTCACACTTACTAAGGACAAGAGATATGCAGATGCGGCTTTAAGAGGTATTGATTTTATGTTAAAGGCTCAATATCCAAACGGAGGCTGGCCGCAGTTTTATCCTGATACAAAAGGATATAGGAAATATATAACCTTTAATGATGACGCGATGACGGGTGTTATGAATGTCCTTCACATTATTGTCGAAAAGGACGCCGACTATTCTTTTGTTAATAGCTCAACGCGAGAAGAGGCTAAAACTGCTTTTGAAAAAGGAATTGAGTGTATTTTAAAATGTCAAATAGTTGAGAATGGTGAACCGACTGTTTGGTGTCAGCAGCATGATAATATTGATTTTAGTCCACGAGGCGCAAGAACTTTTGAACTTCCGTCAAAGTGCGGCGATGAAAGCTCTGATATTGTTCTGCTATTAATGAGTATAAAACATCCAAACAAAGCGATAATTAAGTCTGTAAAAAGTGCAGTAAAATGGTTTAAGGATTCAAGAATTTATGGTATCAGGGTGGCCACGATTAAAGCGCCAAAGGTTGTCTATAAATTTCGAACGAGCGTTACAGATAAAATTGTTGTTAAAGATTCAACCGCGCCGCCTGTTTGGGCACGATATTATGCGCTCGGAACAAACAAGCCTTTCTTTTGTGACCGTAATGGAATCCCAGTAGATTCGCTTTCGAAAGTCGGCAGGGAAAGGCGCGATGGTTATACATGGTATAACTATGCTCCGCAAAAATCTTTAGACGAATATCCAGAATGGTTAAGAAAGATTGAGAAAATAAATTAAGTTAACGAAAACGGTATAACTAAAAATGAAAATAAGAAATTTAATATTTGTAATAGTTCCAATAGCTATGATGATATTAACAGCGATGACAATCAAAAATGAAATTAAGGGTAAAATAGTATGTTTCGGTGATTCTATCACACACGGAGCTAAGGTAAACGGACAAAGCTGGGTTTATCTTCTTTCAAAAGAGCATAGAGGTATAGAATTTATAAATGAAGGCAGGAATGGCAGAAAAACAGCAGACAAGGAAGAGCTATTGCCTGTTCTAAAAAAATATCCAGATACCGATTATTTTCTGATTTTTTTAGGAGTAAATGATCTTAAGGACGGCAATGACAGCCTTGTAAATGTTTGTATCGAGAATATGAAATGGATGATTTCTAAAATTCGCGAGACAAATAGTAAGACGAAAATTGTAATACTATCGCCTACAGAGATAAATTTAAAAACTATGGCTGCACTTAATGTTAAGAAGAAATATAATAACAACACAAGACTTTCACTTATAAACCTGGAAAAAAGATACAAAGAATTAGCGAAGGAAGAATCAGTAGGTTTTATATCTCTACTAAGATCAGTTTCTCCGCAGAATTATGTTGACGGTCTTCATCCAAATAAGAAAGGGCAGCAAGAAATTGCTAATTCTGTATGGAATGGATTAACAAAATTATTTCATTGATTTCGATCATATAATTTGTTTTTAAATGATTAAGAATACTTATTCCGGAAATACAAAAATGAAAACCTCCTTTTCAGTTTTCATTATTTTGATAGTTCTACTAATAATGAATCAAGGGATACAAGCACAAGGGAAAGTAATTAAGATATGGCCGTCAATTGCTCCAGGGTCAGACAAAAAAATTGACAAAGAGAAAATTATTAACGGCAGAGCTTACGATGTATTTCAACCAGATCTTAGGATATTTTTAGCAGGCAAACCGGATAAAAAAAAAGCTGCCGTACTAATATTTCCAGGAGGAGGGTACAGTCATGTTACACTTGAAAAGGAAGGCGTAAAAGTAGCTGATTGGCTGAACAAACTTGGGATAAGCGCATTCGTATTAAAATATAGATTGAACAGAGCTGAAGCTTTAGCAGACGCTAAAAAGGCTTTAGAATTGATACGCAGTAAATCAAAGTCATTCAATATTAATCCGTCAAATATAGGGGTAATGGGATTTTCTGCCGGCGGTCATCTTGCAATAAATCTAGAAGCCAATTGCAAAGATTACAGCAATACAAAGAACGAAGGTAAAAATTCAGCTACCTGCAAAGCAGATTTTATTGTTCTCGCATATCCGCAAGCTGATAGTTTAGCAAGCAAAGAATATTTAACAGATAATTTTCCACCTACTTTTATAGTTCAAGCAGCTGATGATAGAACAGTCCCGATAGAAACCAGTGTAAAAATATTTAATATACTTCATTCGGAAAAGGTACCTGTTGAGCTTCACATATTTGAAAAGGGCGGTCACGGATTCGGCTTAGGAAAAGAAAACCAACCTTTATCGAAGTGGACTATGCTATGCAAGGATTGGATGATAGATGAAGGAATTATTAGTAAAGCAGCTATTAAATAAATGCTTATAACTTCCCAGTAAAATTATGACTAAAAGAAGAAATCATTTTTTATTGTTATTTATACTTATTCTTGCAGCGTCCAGGATTTCATATGCTATGGATGGGCACTATATAGTAGTTGCAAAAGACGGCAGCGGTAATTTTAAAACTCTTACAGAAGCGATTAATTCACTTCCGATGTTCAATTATGAAAGAGTTGTTATATTCATTAAAAATGGGGTATACAATGAAAAGATCAGGATTACTCAAGACTATGTAACACTTCGCGGAGAAAGTAAGGACAGCACAATAATAGAATATAGCCAGCTAAGAACTGATTGGATAGTTGATAAAGATCCGATAGGTCCGGCTGTAATAAATATACATGCTGATGATATTGTGCTTGAAAATCTGACAATACGAAATACCCAGCCTTTAATTGGTCCTCATGCATTTGCCATATACGGAACCGGGACTCGTACGATACTATTAAACTGTAAGGTTTTAAGCAAGGGAGGAGATACAATTTCGTTATGGAATTATAAATCGGGAATGTACTACCACGCAAATTGTACATTTGAAGGTTCTGTAGACTTTGTTTGTCCCCGCGGCTGGTGCTTTATAAAAAATTCGAAGTTTTATGAACATCAGAAGATTGCATCATTATGGCATGCCGGCGGTTACAATATAAATCAAAAATTTGTTCTGGAGAATTGTTCTTTTGACGGAGTAAAAGGATTTCAACTTGGCCGACATCATTATGATGCACAATTTTATTTATTGAATTGCAGATTTTCATCGAATCTAGCAGATACACCGATATACAGAGTTGTATATAAAGCTGATCCTTCTAAAAACAGGCCAGATAATTGGGGAGAAAGAGACTATTATTATAATTGCCATCGAACCGGAGGCGATTATAAATGGTTTAAGAATAATTTAAAAACAGCAGCCGGTAATCCTAAAGTCAATGAGATTACTCCTTCCTGGACGTTTGACGGGAAGTGGGATCCTGAAAGCACTAGCGGACCCAATATTACGAAATACGAAATTCACAATGGATATCTGCTGCTATTTTTCACAGAACCAATAACTGTAATTGGAAGCCCTGTAATAAATTCAAAAACCGGTGTGGTTTTTTCTTATGTAAACGGAGCCGGATCTGATACAATTCGTTTCAATGCAGATAGAAAATTTTCTTCTAAAGACTTATCCGGTTTATTAATTATAAATTCAGGTAAACTTTTAGGGACAAGAGCATCAGTAAATAATCGTCCCGCAAATTTATTGAATAAGGGTACTTCTAAAAATTAACATTTATAAAAATTTAACGCAGAGAACCTGACTGCCGGCAAGCCTCTTAGATACAACATATAAGTAATTGTCATTCCGAATCAGGCTTAAGCCGGTGAGAAATCCCCTTGTAAAGCTTAGATGGTCGAATTGAACATGGGATTTCTCTTTCGAGGACCTGCCTACCGGACAGGCAGGCTCAGTTGAAATGACACAATCTTTTTTTGTCATTTCGAACCTGGCTGTCCTCATGTAAATATTGAAGCTTTTAGAAATTCCCATAATTTATAATGCGTATTTATAATATTCAAATATTATCAATAAAATGACTATGAAGAAATATTCATTAACTCTATTTGCAATCTTTGTTTTGTTTTCAAGTATTAAATTATTTTCTCATAATTTATTCGGAGGAAATGGGATTAATTTGCGACTAGAAAATAAAAGGCTAGAGGTATATTCAGGAAATAAAGAATTAACAGAAATTACATCTATCAATTTCAATTTTACTCCCCCAAAATCTATTTCCATATTATCAACCGATGATAATAAGATCTTATTGAAAGTAATATATGCCTCTACAGCAAAATATCAACAAGCTAAGGGAGATTTAATTGACACAATAATTATTACCAGGACGCAGGACGGACTTAGATTTTATAGCAATCCCCAATGGGCAGAAAACGTAACAATTATCTTGAAAGATTTAGATGAACATTACTTCGGAGTATTGGAAAATCTTTATCCGGATAATGTTAAAAGTCCGGACTTAAGAGGAAAAGTTATAGATGTTGATGTCCTTGGAAATAGCGATCAATATCATGAAAATTACGCCTCAGTGTTGTCTGCATTTTATATGAGCAACAGAGGTTATGCATCATTCTTTGATACATTTGCAGAAGGGCGTTACGAATTCGGTATAAACGGAACAACTGAACTTTATCATCACACAGGTAAACTTGATTGGTATTTGTTTGCCGGGTCAAACGGCGACAAGATTCTGGAGTCTTATTATTCAATAATAGGTCATCCAAAGTATATCCCGATTTGGGCATGCGGACCAATCATCTGGAGAGATGAATTTAAGGATAAGGAGCAAATTTTAAGTGATGTTAAAAAAATGACAGAACTTAAAATTCCACTTACAGGATTAATGCTTGATCGTCCATATAGCAACGGAGCTGATGAATGGTCAAAAATGGATTTCAATAAAAGATTTTCAAATCCAAAAGAATGGATATCAGAATTAAATAATTCATACGGTATTCAATTTATGACTTGGGTAGGTTCTCTTACATTTGCTGATAAGGATTTCCCGGGACTATTACCGGGTTTCAAAGGATATATGGATTTAACAAACCCAAAAGCAGTTAAAGAATTCGAGGAGAGGCTTACAGCGAACCAGTATTCGGTTAATGTTAGAGGGCATAAAATGGATAGAGGGGATGAAGAATTTCCCACGACTGAATTTTGGTATGATAAAACTCCCGAAAGCGAACATAGAAATAAATACGTTTATCTTTATTCCAAAGTTATAAATAAGTTCTTAAATGATTCCTTCGGCAAAGATGAATTTAATTATGCAAGATCTGCATATCAAAGATGCCAACCATATTTAAGCGCTGTATGGGGAGGTGATTCAAGGTCGAGTTGGGACGGATTAGCATCAAGTATGGCAAATGCAGTTCGAGTGGGATTTATGGGTTTCCCATCCTGGGGCTCTGATGTGGGAGGTTATCTAGGCGGAAGGATTTCTGAAAAATTATATGCACGATGGTTAGAGTTTGGGTCATGGAGCGGCATGTTTGAAACCAAATTAGATAATGCCGGCGGAAAAAGAGAAGATAGACCGCCCTGGAAATACAGCAAAGAATTACAAAATATATTTAGGAACGCTTGTGAACAAAGAATGAAATTATTGCCGTACATTTATTCCTCGTTAAATACATCTTATAAAAACGGCGTTATGATGAAACCGCTTTCATATGAATATCCGAATGATCCAAAAACTTATGACATTTGGAATGAATATCTATTCGGAAACGCATTTCTCGTTGCACCGTTCTACGATTCTCTTAATGTAAGGGACGTTTATCTGCCAAAAGGTAAATGGTATGATTACAATGATATTTCCAAAAGCTACGAAGGCGGCAGAACAATTCAGGTTAGCCTCCCGTTAAATAAATACCCAGTTTTTGTAAAAGCAAATTCAATTTATGTTACAGGAAATATTTATCAGGGAAGCAATAAAATATGGGAATCAAATTATCAAAAGGATTTAAGTATTCATGTAATCCCGGGCAGGGATGGTGAGAAAACATTATTCAGTTACGTTGATCTTTACGATGGTAAGAAAGGGAAAGAAATTTTTGTTGAAAAAGGGAGAAGAAAAATTTCTCTACAAGTTGATCCAGTTATGATTAAAAGTAAATTAATGATTAAATCAGATATAAAGCCTCTACAAGTAAAACTAAACGAGAAACCGGTAAATTATGTCTGGAATAAACAAGCACAGACACTTGTAATTGATTTGCACGAAAGAGAAAAGGAAGATGTTGAAATCTTATATTAAAAATTCTATTCTCTTTTTCTTATTATCTATTGGGATTGTTTTCTCACAAGAGAAAAATAGCAAAGGCATAATACCCCGAGACACGTCTTATACATTATACAGTGCTGCTAAGAAAATGTATAAGAAATTTCCTGAAGCGAGACTTGTAACAGACATTCTTCCGTCATCAGTAAAAGTAAAAAAAGATATTATTTATAAAAGAATCGGCAATCGAAAACTTAGTCTGAACGTATATTATCCGGCAATCAAAGGAGAAAAATATTTTCCGGGGATCTTAATGATATACGGAGGCGGGTGGAGATCGGGTGATATATCATTATCTATTCCTATGGCTGAAAGGCTTGCTGCCAAAGGTTTTGTAACAGTAACAGCAGAATATCGTTTATCCAAAGAAGCATTATATCCGGCTGCGGTAATTGATTTGAAAACTGCAGTAAGATGGATGCGCGCAAATGCTTTAAAATTCCACATCGATACTAATAAGATCGCGGCATACGGTTGTTCGGCAGGCGGAGAACTCGCAGCTTTTTTAGGTACAACAGGTAATCTAAAGAAATTTGATAAAGGTGAGTACCTAAATCATTCAAGTTGTGTGGAAGCCATAGTAAATGTAGATGGCAACCTTGATTTTACAGATACCAATTATACAGCACCCGATTCCAATCCATTAAAACCGACATACGCTCAACTCTGGCTTGGAAGTTCCTTTAAGGAAAATCCTAAACTATGGAAGGATGCTTCTCCGATAACTTATGTTACTAAAAATTCTCCTCCTCAAATATTTATAAACAGCGCAGTCCCGCGCTTTCACGCAGGGAGGGACTCAATGATAAAGCTGCTAAACAAATATCATATTTATTCTGAGGTTCATACTCTTCCCGGTACCATTCACACATTTTGGTTATTCCAGCCCTGGTTTGAAAAAACATTTAGCTATACTATTGAATTTCTTGATAAAATATTCCATAAAAAATAATATCATCAATGGATAAGGAGAAACAAATGCTGAAGATCCGGAATAAATTTCTTATTAAAATCTTTCTAATTATTTTCTTATTAGAATTTCCTTTCGCCAAAGTAATTGCGCAGAAAAAACTTCAAGCTGAAGTCAATTCATATTTAACAAACCTTCCGTTTAAGTCCTTTTCCATACAACTTCCTCAATTTCAGGATAAGACTTTTAATATAAAAAATTTCGGTGCGATTGGTGACGGTCATACAATGAACACTGAAGCGTTTAAGAAAACAATCGATAAATGTTCAGAAGAAGGAGGGGGAAAAGTAATTGTACCTCCGGGAATCTGGCTGACGGGTCCGATTGAATTAAAGAGCAATGTGAATTTTCATTTAGAAAGAGGAGCGCTTGTACTTTTCAGTCCAGATCATAAGGACTACCCCATTATAAAAATTCCTCATGGCGGTTTTGTTGTAGCATCTCCCGTATACGGTTATGATTTGGAAAATATTGCAATTACAGGGACAGGCTTATTAGAGGGCAACGGCACTACCTGGCGACCTGTAAAAAGAGGAAAAGTAACTGAATCATTATGGAGAAAATTTGTAAACTCCGGCGGAGTCGTAAGCGAAGATGGTTCTATGTGGTGGCCATCGGAAGTAGCAAGGGACGGAGATAAACAGTTTGTTCAATTTAGAAAGGATAAAAAGAAACTCACTGCTGAAGATTTACTACCGCTTAGAGATGCCATGAGGCCCAAGATGGTTTCGATAATTAATTGCAAAAGAATATTAATTGACGGAATAACTATTGAAAATTCCCCTTCATTTGGGTTCAATCCAAACTTGTGCGAAGATATGGTGGTGAGAAATGTAAAGATCAATAACGAATATTGGGCGCAGAATGGCGATGCTATGGATATAGGCGCTAGTAAAAATGTTTTGCTATATAATTGTACAATTACAGCCGGAGATGACGGAATTTGCATGAAATCCAGCAGGAACAAAAACATAACAGGCGCTGCACTTCAAAACATTGTTATAGAAAATTGCGTTGTCTATCATGCACACGGCGGATTTGTTACAGGAAGTAATACAGACGGCGGCATGCATAATATTTATGTGAGAAATTGTGATTTTGTAGGAACGGATGTGGGGTTAAGATTTAAAAGCGGCAGAGACCGTGGAGCTTTAGTTGATAATATTTATATCAGTAATATTTTTATGAAAGATATTGTCAATGAAGCGATCCTATTCAATACTTATTACGAAAATTCGAAAGACAACGGAAAGGCTTTCCCGGTTACTGATAGAACGCCTAAATTTAAAAATATATACATTGATAGTATTTTCTGCGACGGCGCAAGGCAAGCGGCCTCTGTAGTTGGTCTTCCTGAAATGCCGATCCAGGATATTAAGATTACCAATTCATACATAAAAGCAAATAAAGGATTTTATTCGGATAATGCTAAGAATATTACACTTGATAATGTTGAGATTGTTCCAACGAATGGCCCAATTTTCAGTCTAAATCAGAGTTCAGGTTTTGAATTAAACAAAATCCTCTTTCCTAAAGAGGCAGCAAATTTTATGAGTCTTGCAGGAAAAGATACTAAATCAATTTCTATTGAAAATACGGATTTGAAAAGTTCTAAGGCGCCGCTTAAATTCTCAGATGATGTTGATAAAAACGCAGTAAAAATTAACTAATTTATTAAAATCTTTAAATTTCGGAATATTAAATGAAAAAGACATTAGTCACTTTAATTATCCTTTTGATCGTATCAGCAAATAATTTTGCTAAAGACAGCACAACTACTGAAACAGGCTGGAAAAATGTGCGCAGAATTCTTGAAAAGATTAAAGCCCCAAGGTTTGCCAATAAAGATTTCGATATTACAAAATATGGCGCAATTGCAGACGGAAAAACATTATGTACTAAAGCATTTGTAAGAGCAATCGAAGCTTGTAGTAAAGCAGGAGGAGGTAGAGTGGTCGTTCCTAAGGGTGAATTTTTAACGGGAGCTATTCACTTAAAGAGTAATATTAATTTACATGTATCCGAAGGAGCTGTTCTTAAATTCAGTACAAATCCCACAGATTACCTTCCAGTTGTTTTATGCGGATGGGAAGGCTCACACTGCATGAATTATTCCCCTTTAATTTATGCATACGGGCAAAAAAATATAGCAGTAACAGGAAAGGGTATTATTGATGGTCAAGCAAGTGATGAAAATTGGTGGAAATGGAAAACACTAAGCGGAGACAAAGAAAGCCGTCCGCGCTTACTAAAGCTTAATGATGAAAAAGTCCCTTTCAAGAAAAGAATATTTGGAGCCGGTTATTATTTAAGACCGACAATGATAGAATTTTATAGCTGTAAAAATATTTTAATAGAAGGGGTGACTTTGAAGGACTCTCCTTTTTGGTTTCTTCATCCAATTTTGAGCACCAACATAACAATTGAAGGAGTGAAGACTAACAGTATCGGTCCGAATACTGACGGTTGTGATCCCGAATCGTGTTCTTTTGTTCTTATTAAAAATTGTGTATTCAGCGATGGCGATGACTGCATTGCAATAAAATCAGGACGCAATAATGACGGTAGGGAAATAAATGTTCCGAGTTCAAATATTTTAATAAAGGACTGTACGATGAAAGACGGTCATGGCGGTGTTTCAATCGGCAGTGAAGTTTCAGGAGGATGTTCTAATGTTTATGTCGAAGACTGCGAAATGAACAGTCCGGCATTGGATAGGATGCTGAGAATAAAATCCAACGCCAAACGCGGGGGAGTAGTAAAAAACATTTTTGTAAGAAATATTAAAGTAGGGCAAGTAGCCGGAGCCATAGTAGAATTAAATATGAATTACGACCCTAAAGAAGCGAGGGGATTTAGTTTTTATCCGGTAATGAAGAATATATTCATAGAGAACGTTAAAAGCCAAAAAAGCAAATACGCATTATTTATTGAAGGGTTAGCGGACTCAAAAATTAAAGATGTATATATAACGAACTGCAAATTTGACGGTGTAAAAGACGGAAGCAAAGTCTCAAATGCAGAAAATATAAAATTGAGCGAAGTTTATATTAATGGAAAAAAGGTAGAATAAACAGTAAGTAAGTGATTTTGTTATAATAAAAACAGAAACAAATAATGAAAAATATCCATATAATAATTTTTACTATCGTAATAGTATCTTTTTCTATTGAAGCGCAGATATATGTCTCTCCTAGCGGGAATGATACTACAGGAACAGGATCAATCTCAAACCCTTACAGGACTATTCAAAAAACATTGTCTTATGCTTATGCCGATAGTACGATTTATTTAAGGGACGGTATTTACAATTTTTTCTCT
>JAJYCM010000372.1 GCA_021778375.1 Bacteroidota bacterium | reverse complement strand
AAACATAGAGATGAAATAAATCACCCCTTTTGCAAAACACTGACATTTTCGAGTCCCTTTTAGTTTGTCTTTAATTCTCTTAAAACAGAAAAACCCTGTAATATTTTATATTACAAGGCTTTACGAATGTGCACCTGTAGGGATTCGAACCCCAAACCTTCTGATCCGTAGTCAGATGCTCTATCCAATTGAGCTACAGGTGCAAATTTAATTAACAAATATAATTATACTGTACCTTAAGTCAAAAGATGAATTGCTAAATCTGCTTTTTGAATGTGCAGCTTGTGTCTAGCCTTTCAAATAGTTTACTTATGAAGTTATTTGATTAGTTCAATCTATTGATTTTGTTGCATTTACCTTTCAAAGAGTTTATTTTTTAAAAATCAATTTTTATAATTTATTTTAGGTAAAAACAATGTTTAAAGGCGTAGGAACTGCCTTATTAACTCCTTTCGACCGGGAACATAATGTAGATTATTATGCAATAAAAAGGATAAGCAAACATCAAGTCGATAACAATATTGACGCTATAATAGTGCTAGGAACTACTGGCGAATCGCCTGTTATAAGTACTGATGAAAGAAAAAAAATCACTGAAGTTATAATTGAAGCTACTAATCATAAGCCTGAAATAATTGTGGGTACAGGAACAAATGATACGAAAAAGGTTGTAGAATTAAATAAGATTGCTGAGGAACTAAAATGTGATGCCGTATTAGTTGTTAATCCATATTATAACAAGGGAACTCAAGAAAGTTTAGTAGAACATTATAAATATATTTCGGAGCGAACTTCTCTTCCTATAATATTATACAATGTACCTTCGCGTACCGGTATGAATTTGCTGCCTGAAACTATAGTTAAAATTCATGAAACTTGTAAAAATGTTGTAGCTATTAAGGAAGCTAGCGGAAATATTTCACAGATTGCTCATTTAATTTCTATTAAGCCTGATACATTATCTGTGTATTCAGGTAATGATGATCAGACCCTGCCAATTATGGCATTAGGCGGAATTGGAATCATTTCCGTTTTCTCAAATGCATATCCAGCGGAACTTAAAAGTTTAACTAACGCAATATTTAGAAATGATCTAGTTTTAGCTCAAGAACTTAACAATAAATATTTAAGTATGATGAATGCCTTATTTATTGAAACTAGTCCTTCACCGTTGAAATATGTTATGAATAAGCTTGGTCTATGCGAAAATATATTACGATTGCCTCTAGCTCCGGTGTTAAAGAAAACAGGAACTTTCCTTGATTTAGAAATTGAGAAAATTTCAAGAGTGAAATTATAAATGACCAAAAGAAAAATTAAATATGGAATAATTGGAGTTTCGGGACGTTTAGGAAGCGAAGTAAAAAATGTTTTGAACGAAGCCGGTCATAATCTTGTTTTCCAGTATGATGTTGATGGTGAAGTAATGACTGAGAGACCTGAAGTTATAATTGATTGTTCACTTCCAGATGTATTTGAGAAGACGATGGCTTACCAGCATACATACAAAACTAAGCTGATAGTTGCGACAACCGGTTTATCTGAGCAACAGCTGGATTTATTGAAAAGAATTTCGAAAGAATATCCTGTAGTACAAAGTTACAATTATTCAATTGGTATTCAAGTATTGTTAAAGCTTTCTGAAATGGCTTTCGATAAGTTGAAAGATTGGGATATCGAAATTACTGAGACGCATCACCGTTTCAAAAAAGATAAGCCGTCTGGTACAGCGAAAATGATTCATGAGGTAGTTAAAGAGAAAAATGTTAACATTTCATCGTTAAGACTTGGAAATGTTGCGGGTGATCATACAATTAGTTTTGGAGGTTTAGGGGAAGTATTATCAATAACTCACAGTGCTACATCAAGAAGGACTTTTGCGGAAGGTATTCTTAAGTCTGCTGAGTTCATTATCAATAAAGATAAGGGGTACTATTCTTTTACTGATGTAGTATTTGGAAAATAAATAATTGAAAGATTAAATGGACTCATACGAAGTTATAAATTACATAGCTAATTCAAAGAAGAAGACTCCTGTTAGAGTGTATCTTCAAGGTAATTTGGATAAGATTGATTTTATCGGTTTAGATTTTTTCGGTAATAGCGAGTTTGGTATTCTCTTTTGTGAGTATGAAAGTTTTCAGAAATTATACGAAATGAATAGATCATTCATATCAAAATATAGAACAGACGTTGATAGGAGGAATTCTGCAATTCCCTTAGCAGACTTAACAAAGTATAATGCAAGAATTGAACCCGGCGCTGTGATTAGAGATTTAGTAGAAATTGGCGACAATTGCGTTATCATGATGGGCGCGGTATTAAATATTGGTGCTGTAATAGGGGAGAAGACAATGATAGATATGAACGTTGTTGTTGGGGGAAGGGCAATAGTCGGTAAAAATTGTCACATAGGAGCCGGAACTGTTTTAGCGGGTGTAATTGAGCCTCCAAGTGCAGAGCCGGTAATTGTTGAAGATGATGTTTTAATTGGCGCAAATGCAGTTGTACTGGAAGGTGTTCGAATAGGAAAGGGATCTGTAATTGCGGCAGGATCGGTTGTTGTTAAAGACGTGGAGCCATTTTCTGTTATGGTGGGAGTGCCGGCAAAGATGATTAAAAAAGTTGATGAGAAAACAAAAAGCAAGACACAGCTTATAGCTGATTTGAGAAAACTGTGACCGGAAATTTATTGTGAGCATTGTAGTTCAAAAATATGGCGGCAGCAGCGTAGCGGATGCTGATAAAATTAAGTCAATTGCAAAGAAGGTCTATGATGTTAAAAAA
>JAJYCM010000371.1 GCA_021778375.1 Bacteroidota bacterium | reverse complement strand
AAGATAACGAAGCTAAAGATTAAGGCTTAATCAACGGATGCAGCCTGAAGCTTTTCAGCATTATCTGCAATTTTTAATTGCTCGATTAGTTCATGCAGATCGCCTTCCATTATATTAGAAAGGTTGTATAGTGTTAAGCCGATTCTATGATCGGTTACTCTATTTTGGGGATAATTATAAGTCCTGATCTTATCGCTTCTGTCGCCGCTTCTAACCATAGATTTTCGTTGTGCCGAGATTTCTGCGTTTTGCTCTTTTAGTTTTGCATCATACAAACGGGCGCGCAAAACCTTCATTGCTTTTTGGCGATTCTTCAATTGTGATCTTTCATCCTGGCATTGGACGACAATTCCCGTGGGTATGTGAATGATTCTTACCGCAGTTTCAACTTTGTTAACATTTTGTCCGCCTGCTCCGCCAGATCTAAAAATATCAATTCTAAGGTCGTTGGGATTTATATCAACCTGGACATCTTCAGCCTCCGGTAGCACTGCAATAGAGGCGGCTGATGTATGAACTCTTCCGTTAGCTTCTGTCGATGGTACGCGTTGAACACGATGTACCCCGCTTTCAAATTTTAATTCGCTAAAGACATTTGCGCCGCTAACAGAAAAAACGACTTCTTTAATCCCCCCTAAACCGGTGTCATTAATATCTATTAGCTCAACTTTCCAACCTTTAGTTTCCGCATAACGAGAGTACATTCTGAATAATTCACCGGCAAATAATGCAGCCTCTTCACCTCCGGTGCCGGCGCGAATTTCCATTATAATATCTTTATTATCATTCGGGTCTTTAGGCAACAGAAGATATTTTATTTCTTCCTCAAGCTTATATTTTTCATTCTGAAGTTCTACAAGTTCACTCTTTGCAAAGTCGATTAGTTCCTTATCCAATCCATCATAAATTATTTGGTTGTCGTCTTCTATATTTTTCAGAATCAGAGAAAATTTATCAAACGCAATAATAATATTTATTAGGTCACTGCGTTCTTTACTAAGAGAAACAATCTTATCTCTGTCATTCATATAAGTGGGGTCGGAAAGCTGTTGATTTATCTTATCAAATCTTTCCTTAATCCTATTTAACTTTTCAATCAATTCCATTTTCGCTTTAATTTTATTATGTAAATATACCAAAGAGCCGTATGAAAATCTAAGCGCTTATTCTTAGCCTAAACACTCATTTTCACCTGAATCCTCCACTACTCCACTACTCCACTACTCCACTACTCCACCACTCCAATAGAAAAGTTCATATAAAAATAAAGCAAGAACCGGAACGTATTCTAATAAAAGCACAAGGGTGTATTCTTTCCAAACGCCGTAAAGTTGATAATTTACAACCGTAAAGACGGTGAGGCTAATTAATCCTGTAAATACAATTCCGCTCCACCTTGGAATAAATGGAAGCAAAATTATTAACCAGCTTAAGTACCAGGGATGAACTATCGGAGAGAAAATGAAAAGAAGAAAGAGAGATAAGTATATTTTAATTGTAAAATCTTTTCTACTCAAAACGACCGGTAGATAAGAAATCAAAAGTAAAGCTGCACAAATAAGTCTCGTCTTTTGATTATCGCGAATAAATGAATCAAGCAGATCAAAGATGATTCCGTTGAACGTCCAATTTTCAGTAAACTGCATTAGTGCCTGAAATGGCGAACCTGTAAAGATAAAAGGAATATACATCAAAGCGGTTATTGCTACCGGGATAATAATAGCTTTTATCCTTTCGGAAAAAGCCTTTTCATTAAAGAATATTATCGGAAGCAGAATTAATCCTAATGGCTTTACGCAAATTGATAAGCCGATAAAAATATAGCTCAATGTTTTTTTGTTATCGATATAAAAGAATATTGCAAATATGAGTAAAGGAAGTCCAAACCCATCAACGTGAGCATCAATAAAAAATTGAAATAGAGGAAGAGGAGATAATACATAAATCAATATGTTTTTATAGTCCATTTTCAGCTTTTTAATAATTAAAAAAATTCCAAACATTGTCATCAAGTCAAAAAGGAAAAGGAGAAGCTTTATTCCTATGAAACTTTCGCCGCCTATTTTGTACGAAAGGTAAAAAAATAATTGCGCCAGAGGCGGATAAATGGTCTTCATGTCAGGATAATTTACGCGAGCGGGAATAATGCTTGAGTGAAGTTTTGTAAGTGCGGTATCGTTTGGTGCAAATTCGTATGGATTTATTCCATTGGCTAGTACCTTTCCGTCCCATACATATCTGTAATAATCATCTGATCCAATAGGATGAAAAGAAATTAGCGCTATTCGCAGAATCAAGGCGACAGCGATCAAACTAAAAATATAATTAACGGGAATATTATATTTCAGAATAAACCAGCACATCAAAACAAAAAGAATAGATGAAGTAATATAAACGATTGCATAATTTATTACCGGTTTATTATGAAGCGCCGGAAAAAGGAAAAATGTAAGTACAAAAACAATTGCAAGTGATACAAATGAAATTTTCTGAATTTTTGTCATCTTATTATTCTTTTATTAAAACTAATAAAATAATCAAAAGCCATATAATCCCAAAGTGACAAAGACAAATTGCCTTTGACATGATTACCCGATTTTTATCTGTCCAAAATAAAATTGTATAGATCGTCCCTTCGGGATTTATTTTCCTTAATCCCGAAGGCCTGCCTGCCTGCCGAGTCTGTTGCACAACTTCCAGATGTCATATCGAAGGAGTCATCGACTGAGATATCCCACGTTCAACTTGTATACTTAAGCTATACATGGGATTTCTCCCGGAGTTTATCCCGATTTGCGGGA
>JAJYCM010000370.1 GCA_021778375.1 Bacteroidota bacterium | reverse complement strand
AGAGCTTGCTTCGCTTGTCGAAATAAATGATATAAATCTAATCATATTTGACGATGATTTGACCCCGGTTCAGGTTAGAAATCTTGAACGGCTGATTGAAAGGAAAATTGTTGACCGGAGCGGATTGATCCTTGATATATTTGCCTCACGCGCTAAAACGAAGGAAGCTAAAACTCAAGTCGAGCTTGCGCAGCTTCAGTATATGCTGCCCCGGTTAACGCGAGCGTGGACTCACTTATCGAAGCAATTCGGCGGAATTGGCACTAAGGGTCCCGGTGAAACCCAAATAGAAACCGATAGAAGAATTATTAGGACAAGAATTAGCCTTCTTAAAGAAAAATTAAATAAAATTGAAGCGCAAAGAAGTACTCAAAGCCAGGGCAGAAAAGATTTTGTTAGAATTTCTTTGGTAGGTTACACTAATGCCGGGAAATCGACTTTATTTAATTTACTTACCGACGCAAATGTATTTGCTGAGGATAAACTGTTCGCAACTCTCGATTCAACAACAAGAATCTTTGATTTGAACAAAGACAATAAGGTATTGATAAGCGATACTGTAGGCTTTATCAGAAAACTTCCTCCGCATCTAATTGCATCATTTAAAAGCACACTTAATGAAGTCAGAGATGCCGATATCATTCTGCACGTAGTTGATTTATCCCATTCCTATTTTGAAGATCATATTGAAGTCGTTGACAAAACTTTGAAAGAGCTTGGCTGCGAAAATAAAAATCAGATAAAGATTTTTAATAAGTTAGACATTGTTGAAGATAAAAACAGAATTCAATTTGTAAGGAATAACTATGAACACGGAATTATTATCTCGGCGGAAAGAGGAATAAATGTATCCGGATTAAAGGATAACATCGTTAATATGATTGAAAAATCTTTCGTTGAAGAAAAAGTTGAGCTCCAATTGGCAGACTCAAAAAAGGTTGCTTCTATCCATTCGCTTGCACACGTTCTATCGGAAACATATGATGATAATTATATTCATATTACCTACCGGGCTAATCGGGAAAATTCATTAAAATTAAAAAAGATTATATATGGCGAATAAAAAACTCATAATTGACGGAGACTCGCTTACTCTCGATGAGATAGATTATTTCATCAAAGAAAATCCCAAAGTTGAAATAGCAAAGAAATCAATTTCGCTGATTAACGGTTCACGAGCACTAATTGAAAAATGGGTCGAGAGTGAAGAGTCAATTTATGGTGTTACTACAGGTTTCGGAGAATTTTCTAACGTAAGAATTTCCAAAGAAAATATTAAGAAACTTCAGGAAAATTTAATTCTAAGTCATGCCGTTGGCTGCGGCGAAAACCTACCACCTGCAATTGTAAAGATTATGATGCTGTTGCGATTGAATGCTTTGGTAAAAGGATATTCGGGCATACGGTTATCAACCCTTCAACTGCTGCTTGATATGATGAACTTCAATATCATTCCTGTGATTCCCTCACAAGGATCGGTTGGCTCAAGCGGCGATCTAGTCCAACTTGCGCATCTGGTTTTGGCTATGATTGGGAAGGGTAGAGTTCAGCTAATTAAAAATATTAATGATGAAGTTGAATCTTCTAATAAAATATTTTCCTCAAAAATGATTTTGAAAAAATATAAACTTAACCCTGTTGTGCTTGAAGCAAAGGAAGGATTAGCTTTAATTAATGGTACTCAAATGATGACTTCTTTTGCATCGTATATTTCTGTTCGTGCCAAAAAATTAAATAAGCTTGCTGATATAGCTGCGTCGCTTTCTCACGAAGCTCTTCGAGCGACTGATAAAGCATTCGATGAGAGGATTCATTTGCTGCGACCTTTCCCGGGACAAATTACTACTGCAAAAAACATTCTGTCTTTAATTAAAAATAGCGAAATTAGAAAATCACACTTAAAAGGGCATGGAAAAGTTCAAGATGCATATTCAATTAGATGCGTACCTCAAATACACGGAGCTTCTCGAGATGCAATTGAATATGTTTGTTCCCGCGTTAAGATTGAAATAAATTCTGTTAATGATAATCCGATAATTTTCCCTGACACTGAAGAGCACATTGAGGGAGGGAATTTTCACGGGCAGTCAATGGCGCTTGCAATGGATTTTATGGGTATTGCTTTATCCGAGCTTGCAAATGTTTCGGAAAGAAGAACCGAAAGGATGGTAAACGGTGCTTTAAGCGGGCTCCCGAGATTTCTGGCTAATGACGGGGGATTAAATTCAGGTTTGATGATTGCCCAATACACCGCAGCAAGTCTTGTATCTGAAAATAAGGTCCTCGCTCACCCGGCAAGCGTTGATTCTATTCCTACCTCTGCAAACCAGGAAGACCATAACTCGATGGGATCAATTGCCGCACAAAAATGTTTTAGAATTATGCATAACCTGGAAAACGTTTTGGCAATAGAATTAATGACCGGAGCTCAGGCACTCGAATTTTTAAAGCCGTTAAAGCCCGGGGTTGGTACTTCCATTGTATATAACGAAATTCGAAAAGTTGTGAAGCCGCTGAATAGTGACCGTCTACTTTACGAAGACGTAAAGAAGGTTGCGGAATTAATAAAGAATGACAGCTTACTTAACAAAGTTGAAGAAAAGGTTATAATTTTATAAATACTTAGCGCCTTTGCGACTTAGCGGTGAATAGTTTTTTCATAGAGTTGCTGCGGCACAATAAAATACTAAGGAAAATTTTCATGGAAATATTATTTCTTATAGCTGGGATTGTAATTGGCACAATTTCAGTTTGGTTGATTCTAAAATCTAAAATAGAAAACACAAAAGGGATATCTCCTTCCGAAG
>JAJYCM010000041.1 GCA_021778375.1 Bacteroidota bacterium | reverse complement strand
AAAAGTAAAACCCGGTTCAACTTATACAAATATTGAAGGTGTTTTTGCTGCAGGAGATGTTGCCGATAAAACTTATCGTCAAGCTATTTCCGCTGCTGGCACTGGCTGCATGGCTGCAATTGATGCGGAACGCTGGTTAGAATCGCAAGAGTAAAATTACGAAAAATTAAAGCCGGCTTGTTGCCGGCTTTTTTTACTTAGCAAGGTCTTTTGATTCAAATTTTTTAGATAGAAGATTAGCAACTACAAAACCGATACCCGTTATTGTGAATAAAGAAAAAGGCACATAATAGTCACGTCCTAAAAAGTCCTCCAACATTAATCCGAGACCTAATCCTATTCCGAAAAAAACACATATGATTCCTACTTTCAACATTCTATTTGGATCTCTTTTTCTTTCGAAATATTCTTTTATTGAATCTGCAGAAAGACCCTTTTCAATCAGCATTTGTCTCTCCCTAAACCTAAAATAGTAATATGCAATAAGTACGAGTCCTATTACAAGAAACATTACTATTGGTACAAAAACTCCAACAACTCCTGCATTCATTTTTTGTTTCCTTTCTAATTTATTTTTCTAAATATTCAACTTAAACATCTAATTTCGAGTCCTTTTATTTCTACTCTCAAAGCTTATGACTTGTATATAAGCGAATAGGTTACAAAAAAAATATTATTGCATTTTTTGTTACTTGTAAATATTTTTATGTTGAAATATGATTTCATATTATCTTTTTGCTAACATGTAACCTTTTAAATGGTGAGTGAGTCATAAAAGTAAATGAAAAATATAAGCGACTTAGAAATAATAGAATCTGTTAAGAAAGGAAATAGAGCAGATTACTCAATATTGGTGGATAGGTATAAAAATAAGGCGTTTTCATTGATTGTAAGAATGGTAAAAAATCAAATGGATGCCGAAGAAGTTCTTCAGGATTGCTTCGTAAAGGCTTATAATTCATTAGAGAGTTTTAGACAGCAAGCAAAATTCTCGACTTGGTTTTACCGGATTGTTTATAACACGGCATTAACACGACTTTCAACAAAGAAAAGAAAAGTTGAGAATGATATGTCTTCTATTGACGAATTATACTTCCTTGAAAGTAACTATAATCCTGAAACTACAGAACAAAAAGATTCTTCACAATTTATGCAATCGATGATCGAAAAACTGCCTCCAAGCTATTCAGCAGTTATAAATATGTTTTATCTTGATAATATGAGCTGCGAAGAAATTAGTGAAATTATGCAGACTTCGATTTCTAACGTAAAAGTTATGCTACATAGATCCAGAAATTTATTGCGTGATATTCTTATAAAAAATAATTACGCAGAGGAAATATTATGATTCCCATAGACGACGAAACATTAAATCAATATATCGACGGTGAGTTAGACCAAACAAAACTTAAAATTATTAAAGAACAGTTAATTCACTCTGAAATTGATAGAAAAAGATTAGAATATTTACAAAAAATTCACGGAGACCTAGGACAGTTGAAGATATATCAAACTTCAACAAATTTTACCAGCTTTGTCATGTCAAAGTTAGAGAAAAAATTTAAGGCAAGTAAAAAGGACAAAATTTTCATATTATCAATATCTTCAGTCTTCATGATTTTTTGTCTGGCAATTGCCGGTTATCTATTATTCAATATTATTTCCGATCCTTCTAGCACAGGGTTATTAGTAGAGAAAACAGATTTATATATCTCGATTTTAATGCAATTTACTGAAAGTACGAAAGGAATATTTACACCTCAAAATATTTCAATATTCGGATCAATTATTTCATTCGGTTTCCTTGCTGTAGCTTACTTTATATATGAAGAACATAAATTTTCTAAAAGAAAAATTGAACAATAGTAGCAAACCAATACATATTCTAAAAAAAAGGCTGTTGTAATTACAGCCTTTTTTTATTTTATGGTAAATTATTGCCTCCGCCATTTAATATTAGTTTGTATATTTGTATTAGAAAAAATAACAATCAAAGAATAATAAGATGACAAAAGCAGGATATGTAGCAATTATTGGTAAGCCGAATGTTGGGAAATCAACTCTTCTTAATGTTTTACTTGGGCAGAAAATTTCCATTACCACAAGCAAACCGCAAACTACCAGAAAAAGGATCCTGGGTATACTGTCAACAGAAAAATATCAAATAATATTTCTTGATACTCCAGGTATACTTGCGCCGGCTTATCTTCTACAAGAAAAAATGATGGAAGAAGTAGAGCAATCTGTACAAGACGCCGATATCCTTATCCTAATTTTAGATTTGATTGAAGACCCCGATGGATTAAAAACTCTTCAAAATGATTTTACTTACAAGCTTTTTATGAGGGTTAAAAAGCCTAAAATTCTATTGCTTAATAAAATTGATTTGACTTCGCAAGAACATGTTAAGTTACTAATGAATAAAATTAACTCAACACAAAAATTTGAAAAGATAATCCCGGTTTCTGCATTAGAAAAATTTAATATCCAACAAATAGTCGATTCAATAGTTGAACTTCTTCCGCAAAACCCTAAGTTTTATCCTGATGATATTGTATCCGACGAGAATGAAAGATTTTTTGTCTCTGAAATTATACGTGAAAAAATCTTCGAGCTATACCAGGAAGAGATCCCTTATAGCTGCGAAGTAGTGATCCAAGAATTTAAGGAAGTTGAAGGAAGAAAAGATTTAATCCAGGCAGAGATTTTTGTCGAGAAAGATAGCCAAAAAGGAATACTTATCGGAAAACAAGGGGCTGCAATAAAAAAAGTAGGGGAAGATGCACGTCAATCAATTGAACAATTTCTTCAACGCCCGGTGTTTCTTGAGCTTCATGTAAAAGTGAAAGAAAAATGGCGTTCGGATGAAAATGTCTTGAAATCTCTCGGCTATACAAAATGGAAAGAATAAATTTCATTTTAAACTACTTGCCGGAAATTTAAAGAATGGTAAAAAAATATTGTAGTGAAGGATTATTGTTAATTATCACAATTATTTGGGGAGCCACTTTTGTAATCATTAAAGGAGCTTTAAATGAAATAACACCGATGCTATTCATCGCGGTTAGATTTACAATTGCTGCGGTTTTACTATTCCCATTCTTTATTCGTCCTGTATTAAATTCTTCAAAAGGAACTATAAAGGACGGCCTTATTCTTGGTGTAATCTATTTCCTTGGATTCGCTGCTCAAACTATTGGGCTTCAATATACAACGGCTACAAAATCAGCATTTATTACGGGCACATTTGTATTATTTACTCCAATATTTCAATTAATTTTTGAAAAGAAAATCCCGGGCAAAGGAAGTCTTCTGGGAATTTTGTTTGTTATTATCGGTTTGATATTCCTATCAAGCAAAGGTAACAGAGTGCTAGATGTTTTTTCAGAAATTGGGAGCGGATTTAATATCGGAGATTTTTTCACTCTAATCTGTGCTGTGTTTTTTGCCATGTATCTTGTTTATCTTGATATATCGAGTAAAAAACACGATTACAAACCGCTGGTTTTCATCCAAATTTCACTTACTGGATTATTGGGTATCATTTCTGCACTTTTTGTTTCTGCTACTGGAATGCAAGTTGAAAAACTTATTATAAACTCGTCTCTGATCTTTGCAATTATCTATACTTCCGTCTTCGCAACAATTATTGCAAGCACAATCCAAACAAAATTTCAAAAAGCGGTCACTCCAACTAAAGCAGGAATAATTTTATCATTCGAACCAATTTTTTCTGCTATCTTTGCCTTGTTCATCTTGTCCGAAAAAATTTCTAAATTTGCTGCACTAGGTTGTGCACTTATTTTCTTGGGACTTATAGTGGCTGAAGTTTTTGATAAACTAAATGTTGTTTCAAATGAATAAGAGAGCTGAAATAATAGCCTCCGGTTTAGTGCAGGGAGTTGGCTTTAGATATTATGTTTCACGCCATGCAAAGAGTCTGGGATTAACCGGCTTTGTAAAAAATCTTTTTACTGGTGAGGTACAAACTATTGTGGAAGGTGAGGTTGCTCTTATTGAAGAACTTTTTCTAAAAATTAAAGTCGGCCCTTCTCATGCTTCGGTTAATAATTGTAAAATCATCTGGCACGATTTGAAAAATGAATTTAATAGTTTTGAGGTAAGATTTTGATTGAAGATTATAGAACAGGAATTGGCTTAGACGTTCACGCATTTGCTGAAGGAGGAAAATTAATCTTGGGCGGAATTGAAATCCCTTATGAAAAAGGTCTGCTCGGTCATTCCGATGCCGATGTTCTTCTTCATGCCGTTTCAGACGCCTTACTTGGAGCTCTGGCTCTGGGCGATATTGGTCAACATTTCCCTGATAGCGACCCAAAGTATAAAAATGCTGATAGCGTTCTTTTGCTAAATCAGGTTTACCAACTTATAAAAGAGAAAGGCTATCAACTTGGAAATCTCGATGTAGTTGTTGCTATGCAAAGACCAAAAATATCTCCATTTATTTATCAAATGAGAAATCGAATTGCGGAAGTCCTTCAAACAAATATCGACATGATTTCCGTTAAGGCAACTACTACCGAAAACCTTGGATTTGTCGGAAGAGAAGAAGGCGTTTCGGCATTTGCAACTGTTCTAATCATTAAAAAAAAATGATATGATAGAAAATATTCTTGACTTATTCTCCAATCTAAATCCTGTCTGGATTTATTTTGCACTCTTTCTTTTTGCATTTATTGAAAATATTTTTCCCCCGTCTCCGAGTGACTTAGTTGTTATAGTCGGTGGTTCATTAATCGCGACAGATTCACTCCATTTTGTTCCGACTTTACTATTTACCACTGCAGGAAGCGTTCTAGGATTCATGACTCTTTTTTTTATTGGTAGTCAATTAGATAAAAAAATTGTTCGAGCCGGAAAGATTAAATTCATTTCTGTTAAAGCCTTAGAAAATGCTGAAAATTGGTTTGGGAAGTATGGATACATTATCATTTTAGCAAACAGGTTTTTGCCCGGTACTAGATCAATCATTTCTTTGTTTGCAGGTTTAAGCGAATTGAAATTTAAGAAAACAACTCTTTTGGCTACAATTAGCGCCCTATTTTGGAATTCTATTGTCATTTACTTGGGTTTTATTTTCGGCAGAAATATCCATAAAGTTGATAATTATATCTCAACTTATAGTAGACTCATTCTCGTTGTTACAATATTCATTGCAGCAGTTTTTGTAGTGAGATATCTTTTTAAGAAAAGAAAGAAGGACAAAATTGAGTTTTAACCTTTGGCATAACAGATTTAGAATTTCGCCTGAAGAAAAAAAGGTAAAACAAAAAGAAAGACTACTTCTGATTTTTAGTGGTGTACTCATGGGGTTTGGCTTTCCACCATTTCCTTTTCCGTTTACTTTTTTTCTATTTGTAGGATTAATCCCATATTTTATTGTAATTGAAAAAAGAAAATCCTTAGCTGAAATAAACCGCGCTACTTACCTTACTTTTTTTGTTTTTAGTGTTATCACAATCTATTGGGTTGGCAGTTGGCAAAAGGAATCAGACCTGTTTTTAATGATTGCCGGTGGAACGTTACTCTTTTTTGAACCGATATTATTCTTGATCCCTTCAACTCTTTTCTATTTGGCGAAAAAATCCTTTTCCGGAACTGTAGCATTTTTTTTGTTCCCTATGTTTTGGGCTGCCTACGAATATCTCTATATGCTTACCGACATAAGCTTTCCATGGTTAACGCTGGGACACGGTCTTGCTGAATTTACTTCCTTCATCCAAATTGCAGATACAATTGGTGCGGTTGGTTTGTCTATTATCGTTATCTATATAAATATTTTTTTGTATAAAGCCTTTATCAATCTAAAATTATCGAAAAGAAAATTTCTATTACATCTATCCACAGCACTAATTATTTATATTCTTATACTTGGGTATGGTTTTTTTCGACTAGATACTTTTCACGTTTCAAGTAAAATAATTAAAGTTGGACTAATTCAGCCAAATTTAAACCCATGGGATAAATGGAACGACAAAAATTTAAACAACTTAACAACCGAATATCTTAATCTTTCTCAGCAAGCGGTTAACAAAGGAGCGCGTCTAATTATTTGGCCTGAAACCGCTTTGCCTGTTTTTTTGATGGATGGTTCTTATAGTATTACGCTTGATTCAATTTATAGCTTCCTGAGACGCAATAACGTTTATCTTCTTACGGGAATGCCCGACGTAAAGTATTTTTATCCCGGGGAAAATGCCCCTTATGATGCTAAAACCAATTCAAGCGAAAATATTTCCTATGCGACTTACAATGGTATAATCTTGCTTTCCCCCGATACAAGAATAGTTCAGAGATATGCTAAAATGAAGCTCGTTCCTTTTGGCGAAAGAGTTCCGTTTGTCAATCAGCTTCCTTTTCTTGGAAAGCTAATTAGGTGGAGCGTCGGAATTTCAGGTTGGAACGTTGGTAAAGATACTGTCAATTTCAAGCTCCCTGATATTGAGAATAACAGACCTCTATCTACAACTTCCTCTAAAGATTCAATCAGTATAAACGGACTTGTATGCTACGAATCTGTATTCCCATATTTTGTTACTAATTTTGTTCAGCGCGGAGCAAAGCTTATAGCTATAGTTACAAACGATAGTTGGTATGGTAAATCGAGCGGGCCATATCAGCACAAAGAAATTTCTGTATTACGCGCAGTTGAAAATAGACGTACTGTTGTAAGAGCAGCCAATGGCGGAATTAGCTGCATCATAAATCCACTCGGCAAAACAAAAATTGAATCAACGCTTTTTACTAAGGATGTTATTGTCGGCGATGCACCGTTAGAATCAACAGAAACTTTTTTTACAAAATATCCACTAATTATCCCGGAGATCTCTCTTGCAGTTTCATTATGGATATTGGGAATTTTTATATTGAAAAAGATTAAAAATAAATGGTTAACGTCATAGATTAAACAAACCTAAGAGATTGTTTATCTTATTATGTATAGATTAATAAAATCAAATTGGAAAGGAAAATTTTTAAAGTTATGAATAATTTTATTGACCTCCGTAGTGATACAGTTACAAAACCTTCTGAGGAAATGCGTAAAGCAATGTATACCGCCGAGGTTGGAGATGATGTTTTTCAGGAAGACCCAACAGTAAATCAACTGCAAGAATATGCTGCGGACCTTTTTGGGAAAGAAGCCTCTCTTTTCGTCTTAAGCGGCGTAATGGGAAATCAAATTTGTTTGAACGTACTTACCAACCCTGGTGATGAAGTCATATGCGAAAGAGACGCCCACATTTTTCAATACGAGTCAGGTTCGCCGGCAGCATTAAGCGGAATCCAGATAATGCCTGTCGATGGTAACTCCGGCGTTATTACGCCCATACAAATTGAGCCATACATTCGACCGACCTCAGCTTACTACATGCCCCGGACAAAAGTAATCGAAATTGAAAACACACATAATCGTGCGGGAGGGACTATTCATCCGATTGAAAATATTATCAGCGTGGGTGAACTAGCAAAAAAATATAATTTATTCTATCACCTTGACGGTGCACGAATTTGGAATGCTTCGGTTGCCTCAAAAATTTCTGTTAAAGAATATGCATCATACTTCGATACAGTTTCATGCTGTTTATCAAAAGGACTTGGAGCACCGGTGGGCTCTATTATTGCAGGCTCGAAAGATTTTATTAAAGAAGCTTTTCGGGTACGTAAAGCCTGGGGAGGAGGTACACGTCAGATAGGTATTCTCGCCGCTGCAGGTCTTTATGCTTTGAAAAATAATATTAATCGTCTTGAGGAAGATCATGAAAAAGCAAAATTACTTGCTGCGACAATCAACAATTGTAAAAAATTGAAAATCAATTTACAGTCGGTTCAAACAAACATCTTAATCTTTCAACCTGTCAATATTTCCATTGATGATGCATTAACCCTTTGTAAAGAAAAAGGATTGCTTCTTTCAACGGGTAAACCAGGTTACCTTAGAGCAATTACACATCTTGATGTAAGTTTTGATGAAATTAAAATTGCAAGTAAAATTATTGAAGAGGTATTTAATTGAAAATGGATATAAAAAATTTCAAACACAGCATTAAAATTAAGGTTAGATTTTCCGACCTTGACGCAATGAGACATGTAAATAACGCAACATTTTTGTCTTATCTTGAAGAAGCAAGGATTGCTTATTTCAAAGATGTCCTGAATAAACCAATGGAGGGTCTCGATTTCGATGCAGTAGTTGCAAGAATTGAAATCGATTATCTGCAGCCGATTATTCTTGGGGATGAAGTAGAAATACTCAGTCGTGTTTCAAAAATTGGGAATAAAAGTTCCGATGTGGAACATCTAATTATGGTTAATCGCAAAGGAAATAAAATCATTGCAGCTTCTGCCATGACTAAGTTGGTTTCTTATGATTATACCAAACTGACTTCATTCCCAATACCCGAAATCGTAAAGAAACAAATTGAAAAATTTGAAAAAGGATAAATAATTTTTTAGAAATAATAGATGATTATTAAAACGGCTAAAAAGCTTATACGACCACCTCGATTTCAGCCAAAAAAATATTTTATGCTAGGGAATTCTAATCATTTCGCTAGACAAGAACTATTTCATAAAAATTAATTTTTTTGTCTCCACAAAACTTCCAGCCTGCATTCTGTAAAAATACACCCCGCTTGCCAACTGCTTATTTCCCAATACTAATTGCACACTATAATTTCCTACCGGTTTTTCTTCATTTACTAAAGTCGCTATCTCTCTCCCAAGGGCATCATATACCTTTATACTTACAAAACTTTTTTTTTGGACAGCAAAATTTATTGTGGTAGATGGATTAAAAGGATTAGGATAATTTTGCGCCAAGAAAAATTCTTTAGGATAACCATTTCTGATCTGTTTTACCCCCGTTGGAGTAAAAACATTGTTCAAAGAAAGCACATATACACCTAAAGACCCTGCAAAAATATTTGTATCTTTAATAGCCAAAGAAGTAACATCCGAATTTGTTAGTCCTGAATTTATAGGAATCCAATTAAAAGTGTTATTAGTTGAAGCAAATACTCCTCCGTTTGTACCCACAAAAAGCATTGAATCAACTTTTGCAAAAGTCCAAACATATTGAGTATCAAGACCTAATTGTTTCCAATTAGCACCATTATTTGTGGAAAGAAAAACTCCTTTTTCAGTTCCAGCAAAGAGATTTGTATCACTTATAAACAAGGACCACACATATTGATTCGTTAGTCCCGAATCTATACTGACCCAATTAGTGCCGTTATCTTTGGACAGAAAAATCCCTTTTGCAGTACCTGCAAAAATATTTGTTCCGTTAGGGCTTACAACTAATGCGTTAATAACAAAATTTGTTAGCCCCGAATTTATTTGAGTCCAGTTTGTGCCGTTATTAGAAGAAAGAAAAATTCCCTTTTCAGTTCCTGCAAAAATATTAGAGCCGCTACTTGCTAATGACCATACATATTGACTGTCTAATGATGTTTGTGCCCATGTCGCTCCGTTATTTGTGGATAGGAATACCCCGTCACCATAAGTCCCGGCAAAAATATAATTACCGCTAATCGGATTGGGTAATCCTATTAAAGATGAAATACCCAAACTAGTAAGTCCTGAATCAGGATGTTCCCAAGTTGCTCCGTTATCTGTAGAAAGAAAAATTCCCCCTCCACCGGAACCGGCAAAAATATTTGAGTCGATTACTGCAAATGTCCAAACATATTGGTCATTCAACCCTACGGATTTCCATTGTGCAAATGAGCTGACGTTAAATAGAATAATCAGTAATATTATATATAAAGTATTTTTTTGACTCATAAGAAATTCCTAAAAAATGACAAGAATACGAAATATTGGTTTTATCAATCTTGAATTTTTCATTAGTAAAAATTGACAAATCTTAATTTATGATAAATTAAATATTTCTATAACTAAATACGCAAAAATATTTCGAATAAAAAAGGTAGATAAAGAATAGTAAAAAAATATTTAAACTTTGATTTAAATAGGAAAGAGTATAGTTGAGTTTTTATGACATGCATTTAAATGCACATTGAATGAAATTATAATAAACCCGGCATCAAAATGAAACCGGGTCAAAAATAAAATTGGAAATTCTTTTAGAAAACGAATGTTAAGCCGACTTTGAACTGATCATAAAATAAAGGTGCGGCGGAATCAAAAGGCCAATTCATTTTGTCTTTACGAAGTTCATATACACCGTAAGAAAGGGCATTCTTCAAAACAAAATTAACAATAGGCGCAGCATAAGGAGAAGAATCCATAATCTCATTAACAAAGCTATCTATTGCCCACTGTCCTGCTGTTTCAATCGCCACGCTCCCTACCCATTTCCAAAAAATATGACGAGGGAAGATTATGGAGTGCTCGTATGCTGCACTTACTTGAAGTTGTGGGATAAGATTTATTTTTACCCCGCCTTCTGTACTTGTACCAAAACGAAATGAATTGGTGTAAAGATCAGTTATACTTTTGTCATTCGCATTGGCAGGATCGGAATTAAATTTTAATTGCGACCAATCAATTGAATAGTCATAATAAGGAATTATCTTAAACGAGTTACTTGTTTTATAACCATACCCTGAAGCCCAGCCAAAACCAAAACGCCAAAGATCGGTATTATAATCATCCGAGTTGGATGATGTCCCTGATAATTTTGTGGTAATATTACTTAAGCGAAAATAATGAAATCTATATTTCAAAATATCGTCAGATTGCCAAGATGGCTTTTCATTTGAATAACCAAGTTTTAATTCAACGAGATTTGGATTAACAAAACTTCTGTTCAAACCATTTTGGCTCATTTTAGAAAAGCCATACTCAAGCGCGATAGTTGGTTTGCTAAAAAATTCATTGCCCCAAAAATCAAAATTAAAATGGTGCCGATGCTTCCAGTCAGTACTGTTAGAAGATGTTGAATCTTGGTTATTCTGTGGATAAACAAAGGCAAACGCTGAAAGTGATATTACTAAAATGAAAAGTAAATTTTTGCTATGCATTTTTTCCTCCAGTTAATAATTTGTAAGGTAAAACAAATCAAACTTTGTGCCGGAAAAGGAATTAAAATTTGTTTTGGAAAACGAATCAGTTTGGCATCTATGAATAAAAATGTGGACATAGGTGCCATTAAAATAATAACTTGCTGTATTGTATTATCAATTAAGACAAGGAACAAACAGAAAAAGTTAATATCAAATAAAAGAAATTTTTATAAGGAAGAAAGTTTATTTTAATGAACAGAAGAATTCGATGAAATGCGGTAAATTTATTTGATAAGAAGCTAGGGAATTAAGTTAAAGAAATTTCTTAATTACTTCATCAAGGTAGGGATGAAATTTTACGGGAAGGTTTTTGTACTTTGACTGCAAATTATTCTTTACTGTTTCAAAGCCTTTGCCTGCAAATATTTTTACATCGGTCTCTATATTCTTGACAAATGTTAGTAGTTTTGCTTTTACTCTGCTATTCATTTCTGCATCATCTGAAGCTGAAAGGATGAAAGAAGTTGCATTCAAATCAAAATTATTTTCTACCAAAGTTTTTAGCGATAAACCCCTGTAATTTTCCGAAACAACGTTTCGACTGACATTTCCTAATTCTTTTGCAGTGTCAGTAATGGAAGAATGAGAGAATTTTTTATGGCGCAAAGATTCAATAACGATGTCCTCAAAATTAAATTTGCTGTCTTTAACAATTTCATCCGGTAAATCGGCAAGCTGGATTAAATTTCGTTCGGCGCTTCTCGCAAAAATTGCGGCTCGTTTAATTACTGCTTCCAACTCTCTAACGTTGCCTTTCCATTCATATTCTAAAAGTGATTCCGAGGCAGATTTTGAAAATAGAAATCGGCTTGTTTCCTTTTCTAAAAAGTAATGGGATAATATCAAGATATCTTCTTTTCTGTCTCGAAGAGGTGGTAATTCAATTTTAATTACGTTCAACCTGTAATAAAGATCTTCTCTGAATTTTTTTTCTCTTACTACAGTTTCCAAATTCTTATTTGTCGCAGCAACAATACGTACATTAGTGTGAAATGTTTTTGAAGAACCCACCTTTTCATAATCACCGGTTTGAATTACCCGAAGAAGTTTTATCTGGAAATTCTCTGTTGTTTCCGCGATTTCGTCAAGGAAAATTGTTCCGTTGTTTGCAGCTTCAAATCTCCCAATTTTATCGTTTATTGCTCCGGTAAAAGCGCCTTTAACATGACCAAATAATTCACTTTCTAGTAAAGTGTCTGAAAGTGCACCACAGTTTACGGCTACAAAATTATTGTCGTTTAGTTTGCTCAATTTATGGATTGCTTTGGCAACCAATTCCTTTCCCGTGCCGCTTTCACCAAGAATCAAGATGTTTGCATTTTCTGGCGCCGCCATTTTTATCAGGTTTACAACATTATTCATCGCTTTAGAACGATAAATGATTCCATGGAAGTCTTGGATATCGTTAATGTTATCTATTTCTACCGCTTCTTTATCATCTTCTTTTTCTCTCAGCTTGTCGATGTCCGATTTCAAGGATTTAATTTTTTCCATTAACTTAAATGAATTTGCGCTTTCTGAGACATTAAGTTCTTTTTGCAGATTAGAAAGTTCCGCTTCCTTAGTTAAAAGTAACGATTTAAGAATCTGACTTTCATCAATGACACCTTCAAGAAGAATCTTCTTTTCAAAAAGATAAAAGAATATGTCACTTAAAAGAAATGCGAACATTGGAAAAAAATAAAATGAATATCCAAGCTGATAATTAAAATAAGCGTAAAGAATAAATGAAATGACAATAAAAGGTACAAAAGCATAGATGTAAAATTTAAATAAATGTTCTTTGAATTTTTTTGTCTCAATGAACAAGAGTATGAAAACTAATAGTATAAAGATAATTCGGGAAAGGATAAGGAAACTATCGTTAAGAAATCTATGTTTTAGAATGTTATCAAGGGCAAAAGCATGAAGAACTACACCGGGAACACCGGAATCAAAATTTGTAGGAAACACAGAAGCTATACCGGGATCGCTAATACCAATTAAAACTATTTTGCCCCTTAATAGATTTAATGAATCACTGTTGTTATTTACAAGTTTGAAAAAATGAAGAAGTGAAAATTGACGGAACTTCTTCCATGATGAAATGAAATTTACTTTTAATTGTTTATCCTCTGCAAACTTATATTTTGGTCCAGCAAGCTGAAGAGAAAAAGCTTTTTCGATATGACCATTGCTGTTGAGGTATAACGGGATATTTATGCCGTTATCACTAACATAATTCAGATGACCAGTCTGAAAAGTTGAATCTAAAAGTTTTGGACTCGGGTAACTTAAAGAGTCGGTATAAAATTTTCCTCTTGAAGAATAAACTTCACCTGCGACTGAACTTAAGATTACTCTTCCCGACTTTTCAATTTCTTTTGTAAGAAGATTATCGTACAAAGTTTGAGTTACAAACTTAGCGCTAAGAAAAACTTCTATGCCGATTTCATTTACTCCGTAATCTGATAATTTATTTACAAGCAATGCGT
>JAJYCM010000369.1 GCA_021778375.1 Bacteroidota bacterium | reverse complement strand
TTCAACCTCTTTAATTACTGCTTTGATTCTTTCTTCAAACTGCCCGCGGAATTGAGTGCCGGCAATAAGAGTTCCCATATCCAAAGCCATGATGGTTTTAGATTTTAAATTTTCCGGTACATCACCCGAAATAATTCGCTGTGCTATACCTTCGGCAATTGCTGTTTTACCTACACCCGGCTCACCTATTAAAACTGGATTGTTCTTTGTCCTTCTGGAAAGCACTTGCAGAACTCTTCTGATCTCTTCATCTCTTCCGATAACTGGATCAAGCTTACCTGCTTTAGCAAGTTCGTTCAAATTGTTTCCGTACTTCTTTAATGCTTGATACGTGTCTTCGGGATTTTGCGAGGTCACTCTTTGACTACCGCGGACATCTTTTAATGCCGAAAGAGTTTCTTCGTGAGAAATTCCATTATCGCGTAAAAGCTGCCCCGCCTTTCCTTCTGATGAAGAAAGTGCAAGCAGAATATGTTCGGTCGAAACAAACTCATCCTTTAATGCTCTTGCCTCTTCAGCGGCAATATCAAAAAGCTTAAACGCCGCGCTAGACATTTGCTGATTACCAGAACCTGAACCGCTTACCTTGGGAAGATTTTCAAGAAGCTCATTAGTTTTTACTTTTAAACGCGAAATATTCCCCCCCGTTTTTTGAATAATTGTATCGGCAATATTTCCAGTTTCCTGAATTAGCGCAGCAAGTATATGCTCCGGTTCTACAATTTGATTATTATAATTTTGAGCGATCTCAAGAGACGATTGAACGACCTCTTGTGCTTTTACAGTTAACCTGCTAAGATTAAATGCCATAATATATTTCCTTCCTGGGTATCAAATTTAAATCCGACACCCAGCTAATCACAGTTTTTTTACTTCTGTGTACCATTCACTTGATTGTTCAAGCATCTGGTTCATTCTTTTTACCAGCTTGTAAGGATCATTCAAACTTCCTTCAAGTAACAAAGCCGATTCATATAGTTCTTCAGCTACGTTTGCAATATATTCATCCTTTGAATTTGACTTAAATATCTTTAAGAGATTTCTTATGAGCTTGTGGTCCTTATTTATCTCAAAGACTTTTTTCTGAACTGATATGTCTTTATTCGTCATGCGTAAAATTTTCTGCATTGAAGCAGACATGCCCTCTTCTGCACTCACCACACATGCCGGAGAATCGCTTAATCGTTTTGATTCTTTTACTTCCGTAACCCGGTCGCCAAGAATTTCTTTTATTTTTGCAAGTAGACTGTCGAATTGCTTCTCATCATCATTGTCAAGACTTTGAAATTTGTTTTCTTTTTCTGAAACATCTTTCAACTGTTCCAATTTATTAAGTTCAGTGGAATCGACCGATTTAAAATCAAAATCCTTAAATTTTCTAATTGATGTAATAACAAATTCATCTATCGGATCATAGAGATAAATAACCTCAATTCCCTTCCGTTTAAAAATTTCAAGATGGGGATCGAGGGCTATTGCATCCCGGCTATTTCCGAAAGCATAATAAATTTCTTTTTGTCCATCGATTAGCCTTGAGACATATTCTTCGAGTCCGGTTAGCTGATCAGCATTGCTACTGGTTGAAGAATTAAATCTCAATAATTGTGAGTACTTCTCCATGTTTGTAAAATCGCTGTAGCCAAGCTTAAAGACTCTTCCGTGTTCCTTCCAGAACTCAGCATATTTTTCAGGTTCGTCTTTTGCTTTTTTCAGGAGGTACGAGAGCACCTGATTTGTAATGCTGTTTGCAATTTTCGTGAAGATCACATTTTCCTGTAAAGTCTCTCTTGAGATATTCAGAGGTAAATCTTCCGAATCCACAACACCTTTTACGAAGCTTAAATATTCTGGCAGCAATTCCTTGTTTTTGTGTTGAATCAATACTCTACGGACATATAAATCTAAACCGTAATCTTCCCGGTTGAACCCGAATAAATCAAAATTCTTTTTAGGAATAAAAAGCAGGGCACTAAATTGTATTGGAGCATCAACGGTGACATGGATAGTATCCATCGGCTCTTCGCTGTCATAACTTAAGAATTTGTAAAACTCGGTGTACTCTTCCTTAGTAATTTTATTTTTCGGTTCCCGCCATAGCGCAGATATTGTGTTTATCTTTTCATTCTCTAGATAGATAGGAAATGAGATGAAATTCGAATGTCTTTTAATAGTTGATTCAAGTCGATACTTTTCGGCAAAATCCTTTGCATCCTCTTTTAAATGAATTTCTATTATCGTACCGCGTTTTAGATCATTATTAATTTCTTCAATCTCATAATTTCCAAGCCCATCGGATTTCCATTCAACTTCGGGAGAATCCTTTTTAAATGACTTTGTTTTAATGACCACTTCTTCGGCAACCATAAATACTGAATAAAATCCTACTCCGAATTTCCCAATAATATTATTTACATCTGATTTGCTGTCTTTTAACTGCTTTAAAAATTCAGCTGAACCGGATTTTGCAATCGTACCTATGTTGTTTATTAATTCTTCTTTCGTCATACCTATTCCGGTATCTGAAATAGTTAATAATTTTTTCTTCTCATCAAAATTTATCTTTATTTCGAGTGGTAATTCTTTATCGAGTATCTCAGTCCCTTTAGTTGATTCAAACCTCAATTTATCAAGCGCATCTGAAGCATTAGATATTAATTCTCTTAAGAATATTTCCCTGCTCGTATAAAGAGAATGAACGAGAATATCCAGAAGTTGCTTTATCTCAGCCTTAAATTCATGTTTTTCAGAGGTCATTTGTTTTGGTGCCATTTATTTTCTCCATGTTAATTTTAAATAATTTTATTTTCTAA
>JAJYCM010000368.1 GCA_021778375.1 Bacteroidota bacterium | reverse complement strand
TTTTAATTTTAACCAAACCTCTGAACCATACTGTGAACTATTTTATTCAAAAAGATCTGCATGAGAACCGCAGCGGACAAGAATTAATGTTTCACCTTCAATTTTATAAATTAACAAAAAATCCGGCGCTAAATGGCATTCCCTGCAATCTTTATAATCTCCTTTTAACGGATGATCGAGAAGTCTTTTATTTAATAGTTTCCCATCGGTAATTGAAATAATAGCTTCTTTTAATTGGAGCAATTTCTTTTCAAGCTTCTCTACTTTCTTAAAATCCTTCTTAAATCTCTTTGTAAAGACAACGCTTAATGTCAAGATTTCAAATCCAAAAATAAACTATTAATCGAATCATGCTTTATTGAAAACTCCCCTCTTCTCGCATCTTCAATTGCTAATTTAGTTTCTTGATTTGGGATAGAAAGAGTGAAAGGTAATCCACGGGTTAATACAACATTTTTATAAAATAATCTCACCGCTTCGGATTCGGTTAAGCCAACAATTTCAAAGATTTTTTCTGCTTTTTTCTTTAACTTCGGTTCTAACCTTGCCCTAACGATTGCTGTTTTTGTTGCCATATTTTATCTCCATTTGTTTCACATTTGTGCTACAAAATAAAATAATTGTCTAAATAAATCAACCCCCTTCTCTTCCCCCTTCCCAAAAACAATAAAGAATGTTGAATTCTGAATTGAAGACAGCTTTGTTTTTTCCTTTTGCTAATGTTTCGCAGCTCTACAGTTCTGAGTAGTGACAAGTGACGAGTGACGAGTGATCATGAAGCCTGCGTGGTAACAATATTAAGCAATTCTTTTTAGCGGAGTTATTTTTTTGAGATCCGGGCGCAGTTTTTCGCGCTGATTTCTCAAATCAATATCATTCTGTAAGTTCAGCCAAAAACGTTCGGAATTACCAAAGAATCGTGATAACCTTAAAGAAGTATCAACAGTTATTTTTCTTTTACCGTTTAGTATATCTAGAATTGTAGTTGTTGATACATTAATACTTTTCGCCAAACGGTAGGCTGTTATTCCAAATGGATCAAGAAATTCTTCGCGCAATATTTCTCCGACACAAGGTGTTGGAATTTTATGCGTTTCAGCCCCCGCAGAGCGGCTCGCATTTGGTGAATTCACTTTGTTCAACATTTTATTTTTTTCTTTCTTTAATGATAATCTTCAATACCTACATCATAGGCATTTCTATTCTCAAACTTAAAACATATCCTCCACTGATCATTAATTCTTATTGAACATTCACTTTTTCTATCTCCTTTCAAATGTTCAAAATGATTGGAATATGGAACAATTAAATCACTTTCATGTTCGGCGCTGTTTAACAAAATTAACTTTTTTAATGCACGATATTGAATCTCTTTAGGCAATTTTTTCGAATATTCTTGATTAAAAATCTTTTCTGTTTCCTTATCTTTAAATGATTTAACCATGATTAAAAATATAAATTATCATTATATATGTCAAGCATATATACATGGAAATATTTTGACAAGATGGTGCGACAAGAAGTAATTTAGCATGTAGTACGCGGCAGACAGTCCACGCCAGAGGGCGGACAGGCGTGCCTGCCGCATTATGGGTTATATGTCGCTCCTGCCTACCGGCAGGCTTGCCTCGGGAGCTTTATAGTTTTTTCCTTTTTAACTGCGGATAAATGGCAATACTATAGGGCACTTCTAAAAACTATCATTTACAAATATTTAACGCAGAGAACCTACCTGCCGGCATGCAGGCGCAAAGAATACGCAACGTTCGCAGAGAATATTGAAGTTTTTAGAAGCGCCCTATAGTCACAAAGCTATAAGCAAAAAAAAAGGGCTTTAGCCCCCTATTCCTGTAGAATACAATAACGCAAGTTAATATATATTTAATTCAAAGTCCCCTCTCCATATTCCTTACAAAAGTTAATCGGAACAACCAGATAATTGATCTAATTAAGGAAATCCCAAATCACCGGGCAGAAAATATTAGAATAGACAAAATTGCTAATGAAGGCAACGCATAAGATAAATAGTACACAGTTTTTGAGAATCTGTTGTCAAAATAAACTATCATTTTATACCAAAGGAAAACAATAATCGTTTCCCAAAAATTTATTTCTATGAAATGAAATCTGTGCGAAGGCACAATTATATTAAAGAAATACAATGAAATTAGTAAAATAATTAGAGTAATATCTAACCCTGATAAAAACACTTTGCCATTCTTATTCAATTTATCCCACTGAAACATAAAGGAAACAAACATAAGCGATAATGAAATTAGCGCCCCATACATTAGATATTTTACAATATTCTGCGATAAGGAATTCCCCGAAAAGAATGAACTCGAAAAGTTTGCAATAATAAAGAATATTGCAATATTAAAGAATACATAAATGTCTTTTAAGTAGTCATTCTGACGTCTTACTAAAGAAACTATCAGCATTCCAATAACAGAAAATAAAATAACTTTCAATTCCTCAGTAGAAAGCTTCGAAGAAAATGGGAATAGAAAAAATATAAGAAACATTACGCTTATAAGCGATGCAGGCAAAAAGAATTGATAAAATAACTTCACTTTTTTCTCAGTTAAGTTAATAATCTTTTTCCTTGTTATAATAAGAGCGTTAAAGTTTAATATTGTCGGCAAAATATATTGCATAAGCAGTAGGCTGCAGCCTAACAAAATAAAAATAATGATGCCGGCTGTTTTGTACAATTTCAGATAAATCAGCGAATCCATTGCAAATAATGAACTAATAAAAAGTATAAACCCTACAGTAGTTTTGTGTCTAAAACTCCCATTAATAATAATATGGTGCAG
>JAJYCM010000367.1 GCA_021778375.1 Bacteroidota bacterium | reverse complement strand
ACCGCCATTAAAATAATAGAATCGATAATCTTTTGTTAAGCCAACCGGCAATTCTTCTCCGAAAGCTATGCTACCCCAATGGGTAGAGCGATGCTTCCTAAATTCTGCACCAAAAATTATTTCCGCATCCGGATATTTTAAGCTCAATCTGGGAATCCATCCAAACTGGGTATTATCTACTTCAGCCTTGATCAATGTGTTTACGGGATTTTGTGTGGGGTAGAACCCGTATTGCGACGTTAAGCGAAGCATAGTTGTGTCCGCCCAAGAACCATCGTAATTAAAAAAACCATTTCCTATAACAAGAAATGCGGCAGAATTAAAGACTGTATTTTTATTTATCCTGTACTCATTTAATAGTTCAAAATGAGGTTGGGAAAAATTTTCAATCTCAGACGGTCTTCTTAAGACAGTGTATGTGTAGGAATTATCACTTTCTCCCCAATCAGAATAATTTGCCTTTCGAAGGTTCACATCTTTAATAGCAAACTTTGGCAGACCGTTGTATGCTAAACCATCGGCAATAGGTCCTCCGTAAAAATTAATTTGAGTTGTTAAATTTTTATCATATCTAATAGCTGAAAGGTAATAAGCAGTTAAGTTTGTCCATGAACCGTTTCTATAACCGCTGCTTAAAATTTGGGAGAGCTTTGCGTAAATGGAATATTTTTTATCGATTAAACCACTTGAAAAAGATGCGCTGTACTTCCTCGTATTATAGCTTCCGGCAGCGGCAGAAAGGCTTATTTGTGGCGTATTGGAAAAAGTCGAAGTAATAATATTTATCGTTCCCCCAATTGCAGGATAACCTACAATACCGGAGCCAGCGCCGCGCTGAACTTGGATCACTTCCGTGCTTGAAAGCAAATCGGGAAAATCTAACCAATAAACATTATGATCTTCCGGATCGTTTTGAGGAATTCCGTTTACAGAAACGGAAATTCTCCGCTGGTCAAATCCTCTTATACTTAAATAATTATAGCCGATACCGTTTCCATTTTCCGAGTAAAATGTAGTCGACGGAAGCGAGCCCAAATATTCCGGAATGTCCTGGATTGTATAATTTTCATTGATCTGCTTACGAGTTATTTTTTCGAAAGCCAATGGCGAAGTCCCCTGCTTTCCCAAACTTCCCTCTACAAGAATTGTCTGCGAAGGAATAATTTCCGGTATTAAATTGATGAAAAATTCTTTTTTAATATTCCCGGTGGTTAGTAAAATTTTTTGAGTCTCATAACCAACATAGCTTATAACCAAAAAATCTTTTGGATATATATCGCCACTTATATGAAATGACCCGTCTGTCTGGGTTGTAGTACCTAATAATTTGCCTAAAACAATAACATTCGCATCAGGTAAAGGTTGTTTAGTTTGCGAATCATATATCTTCCCTTTTAGCGTAATCTGCTGCGCCAGTATGCAAGAACTAAATAAGATAAAAAGAGCAACTAAGTATTTCATATTTCCTCCTAGGAAAAAAAATAGCCGTTTAGAAACGGCTAAGTACTTAATCACTCTATAGCCCGTTTCCCTACGCTGGTATTATCCAGATCAGGTTCTAGGGTTTGTTCTCAGTCATCACGATTAACTCGGGACAACACCCCTAACAGCTTATGGTTTATAATTGATTTGTTATTTAAAATTATCGGGTTTCAAACTCCGTTAATATTCGTTAATTAATGCTATTCAAGTCTTATTTTTTGTCCGATTTTTATTTCATTACCTGCAATTTTATTTAGCGATTTTAATTCATTAACCGAAAGATCATAACTTTTAGCAATTGAATAAAGTGACTCACCGCGGGTTACTTTATGAAATTTCGGAGCTCTTTTTGAAACCTCTTTACGATGGCTAAGTTCTCTCTTTGATGATACTTTCGCAATTTTTAATGTTTCTCCGGCAGTGATTTCACTTCCTTTGATACCATTCATTTTCTTAAGGTTTTTAACAGGAACATGATACTTTTCCGCAATCCTTCCTATTGTATCGCCTTTTCTAATCTTATAACTTTCAATATTAGAAGTAAATACGCTGTTATCTGATATATCATTTACATCAGCATCAGAATAAATTTTCAATCGTTTGCCTGCGACAATTTTATCGCTTCTTAATCCGTTCCACTTTCTGATATTTGAAACCGGTACTTTAAATTTATCAGCAATTTCACCGATAGCATCACCACGTTTTACAGTATAGTAATTAATATTTGCTGAAGTTTTATATGTGTTATCACCAAGAGAAGAGACGTGGTTATTTGTATATATTTTAACGAATTGGCCAGCAGTCAGTCTATTACCAACGATATGGTTCCATCTCTTTATAGCAACTGAAGGAACTCCAAATTTGACTGAAAGCTCACCTAAACTTTCGCCTCTTTTTACTTTGTATCGGAAAACTGAAGTTTTGTTAAAGGCAGCTTCTTCACTTTCCGCAACATAATTTAGTGAGTGGTCTGTGTAAATTTTTAATTTCTTACCGGCGACAATCTTATTTCCGGGAATATTATTCCAATCACGTAATGCATTAACGTCAACACCGAATCTTACTGCGATTGAATTTAGACTTTCGCCTCTTCTAACTTTGTGATAAATCCATTCTTTATCAGCTTTAACAACCGCTGATTTCAGAGAAGATTTTTCAAGTGATGTTTGGTTATCTATACTTGCATAAAAATCTTTTTTATCTGAAGGTACATAGATTACTAAATTTTGGCCAACAACAATACTTTTTGTATAAGAGATGTTATTCCAGTTTCTTATATCGCTCACTCTTGTATTGAAAAGATCGGCAATACCAAGAAGATTATCGTTTTTCTTTACCTTATAATTCACGGGAGA
>JAJYCM010000366.1 GCA_021778375.1 Bacteroidota bacterium | reverse complement strand
GTAAAAAGTTGATGGTGTGGCAGTTATATTATCCTTATTCGAAATTCCCGTCAAAAGGGAATTATTATAATCAGCGGTTAGCACTTGTCCTCTTATTTCGCCTGCGGGAAAGTTGGATGTATGCACGTTTATATATACTCCTTCCCTGAATATATCCGGTAAAATATCGTCGCTAATATTCGCCCAGAAAGAATCAGTAGTGCTGTCAGTATAAGAAATCGCTTCAATCACCCCGCCGTTGGAATCTGAAGGAGCTAGATGGAAGTGTGCTGCCGTAAGTTTGGATGATAAGCCGGCAACAGTTATTCTATAGAATAAAGTGTCGTTACTATAAAGCAGCCACGCAGTCCCCGAACCTTCAGTAGAAACTGGCGGTACATCAAAACTTCCGCCTATATTAGCTATAAATGTTTCTCCTTCGGTTAAATTAACTTGTCCTCTGATTTCTCCTCCGGTATGTGTTGTAGAGTGAACATTAACATATATTCCTCCTTTTATTAGATCAGCTGCTAAAGTATCCGGAATATTTGTCCAAACGCCTGTAGCTGTATTGCCGTTGAATGTAGTAATAGGCTCAACTACACCCCCGCTTACACCTGGCATACCGATATGAAAATGAGATCCAGTAAACTCGCCTGAAAGATTTGCGTATGTTATACGGTAAGCTAATGAAGTTCCGTCGTCTGATAATTCAAACCAGCCTGTGCCTGATGCGCTTGTATTTACCGCAGGTGTCTCATTGCTGCCGTCTAAAGATGCTGTAAATGAAATTGATCCGATCCGGTTAAGTTGACTTCTTATTTCTCCTCCCGGATATACTGTTGAGTGAACATTAACATATATACCTCCGGTTATTAAATCAAAAATATCCGTATTGGTCAAATTGCTCCAGGTTCCGTATGCAGAACTATCTGTAAAGGTAATTGGTTCCGCAACTCCGCCGTTTGTTCCGCTTTGCCCAAAATGAAAATGAGCAGCAGTTAAAGTTCCCGATAATCCTGCAATAGTAATTCCATAGGATAACGAAGCAGTTGAATTTGAATCTGTAAGAACTGCCCACCCGGTTCCTGTCGCAGTAGATGAGTCAGCTGATGTCACACCTGAAGCGTCAAGCGACATGATGAAAGTTATTCCTTTCGCAGGTTCTAGTTGCCCTCTTAATTCACCGCCTGGATATTTGGTTGTGTGGATATTAACATAAATTTCTCCCTTAAGTAATTTGGAGAATATGCTATCCGGAATATTTGACCAACTTCCACTTGCAGAATTACCATTAAATGAGTTTATGCCTTCCACAACACCTCCAGATATCCCGGGCATCCCTTGGTGAAAATGTGCTGCGGTAAATGATGATGTCAAACCAGCATAGGTTATATGGTATGACATGGTGGTCCCGTCCGGAGACAGTTCTCCAAAAAATGTTGCTGTTCCATGAGATGTATCGGAAGGACTTTCCTGTGCTGCATTCAACGATGCAATAAAAACTATTTGGGGAGTAGGAGGAGGTGTCATTGCTTGAGAAAAAATTTTTATTGTAAATACTAATGCTGTAAACATAAAAATTAAAGGTAAGGTCTTTTTCATGATATCACCATGCTATTGTTAATTAATTAATTATTTCAATATCCAGCCAAATAATCGCAATATATTTAATAGCTATTCGAAAATTAATTCTTCGATTAGAAGTAGTTTGAAAATTACAATTACTAAATGATGTAGTATTTCCGCGGAGAGAAGTTAGTATTTGAAAATTAAATTCAAAATGATGTAAGATAACTAGTGGGTAAGAATATGACCTGCGGTATTCGGAATCACACTTTAATAATTTTAATTAATAAAGATATCTATAAATTTCTAGAAATAATTCTTATAAAACCTTTAACAATATTCCAATGATCATTTCGAACTATCTATAATTTGCATAATCCCTGAGTGATAATCCGTAGCTTTGAAGAAGTGATTTTCAAAATCGCTGCTATCGAAAAGATAATCATATTCCTGTTGGTACATCATTTCATAAATTTCTTTAATAATTGGATTAAATAATCCCGTCATTTTCAGCATCCATTTCCTTAGAATCATATATTTAGGTTTTACTCCATATCCTGAAGCAATGAATTGAACAAATTGTTTGCCTGTCAATGCATTCCTATATGTCGGTAAATGCCAAACACGGTTATATGCACTTGACGTATTCCCAAGCAATGCCGTAGCTCTTGTTGCATCCGGAACGTATGTTAATGAGTGTTTTGTTTTATCACTTACAAGCAACTGGGCAGTTTGCCCCTTTCTCAATTTATCAAATACAGTTGACCATGATATCGAAGTCGGTGTGTTACCATAAAAATCCGCCGAACGGGCTATTATTGCGGTAATGTTTTCTTTCTTAACTTCATCCATCAATTGAGTAGCGATCCTGGCTCTTATCTCTCCCTTTTTGCTTGTAGGGTTTATTGGTGTGTCTTCTTTCATCCAACCATTCACTCTACCGTACATATAAACATTATCAAAAAATACAAGCTTGGAATTATTCTTCTTACAAGCTGATATAACATTGGTCATTATTTTCGGCCATAGTTCTTGCCATACTTCAAGTTTGTACTGCAATCCGGCAGTAAGGTAAACTACTTCCGAATTTCTTACGGCTTCCTCTGTCTGAGCTGCATCTGATAAATCAGCCTTAAATAATTCATCTGTAGAATTAATGGATTTCGGATTTCTGCTTACTAATCTAATTTTATCAGTGTACTGAGGAAGAATTTTTGCCAGCTCATTTCCTATTACACCACCTGCGCCTAATATTGTTTGCATATAGTCTCTCTATTTTATTACTCCTTA
>JAJYCM010000365.1 GCA_021778375.1 Bacteroidota bacterium | reverse complement strand
AGAATATAAATATTATTTCCAAGTAAAGCAGACATCTGCCAAGTAGGAAAATCTTGGGTGAAATTAGAATCATATGAAGACACAATACTTGAAGATGGGATATTATATTCAAACATATAATGCTGATCCATTCCTAAATGTAGACCTCCGAAGACATAAATATTATTGCCAGCAACTACACCAGTCGAAAAAGACCTGTTAAAATTTTGGTCATTGCCATAAAGTGAATGAGACGAATTTCCATCCCACATTTCCAAAGAATCGTTCATCATTGAAGAAGAAGTGCCGCCGAAATAAATAATGTTATTGTTGTAAAGACCAGCAACAAAGAAATCGCGTGGAACATTCATTGTCCCAACGATTTCCCAGGTATTTGAACGCGGGTTATACTGCTGAATATAATTTACTGGGCTATTGTTTGATTCAGAAAAGCCACCGAGGATATAAATCATGGAATCTTTTACAACAGCTTGCCCACCATAAACGGGATTAGGCATAGTACCAACAATCTGCCAGGATTGCTGCGAAAAAGCAGTGGTAGAAAATAATATAAATATGTAGAATATTCTTTTCATTTTAGAATTAGTAAATGACTCAAACATATAGATTATCAATAATAATGCCATTCATGTTATTTCCCGTTGGATTCAAAGTTCATTTTGAAGTCAAAGGTCTGTTTTGCAATAATATTGATGTTTTTTTTGACCGGATTAAAACCTGGATTTTCTACAGTAACCTGATAACTTCCGGGAAAAAGCGCAATTGGTTTTTGAAGCGGAGTTGTTCCCTTATAATCACCGTTAATTATAATTTTCCCCCAGGGAAAAATATCGCATTTTAAGTATCCGACCATTTCCGGAAAATTTACTTTTAATGTTGACAAATTGTTTGGAAAAATTTTAATTTCACGCGAATAAGATGGAAAATCAGGATGAACAAACGTCAATTTATGCATACCTTCGGTCAGTTTGTAATCTACAAGCGGTGTTTGATCAATTTTATTACCATCGATATAAACCTCTGCCCAGGGGAAACACTCTACAGAAAGCCTTCCTAAAAGGGTCGATGAGTTAACGTTCACCACTTTTTCAGTCGGAATTTCTGCAGCTTTCTTAATTAAGGGTTTATTTAATTCTTTAGCTTCCTTCTTCGATATGTCAGAAGAAATTTTGTTTGACTGATTTGCGGGAATAGTTTTTATAAGGTTTTCTTTAGAATTGTCAGTGTTTGTAAATTTGACCGGCACCGGTTTTGGACTAATTAACGGTAAACCAAAAAACAAAAAGAGAGCAAATAGAACAACCGAAATTGATATAAGCGGCACTTTAAAATTTACTTTTTGCTTTATGGGTAAAATAGGTTTATATATTTCCTCTTCAACGCCAAAATATTTAAGAGATTCCAGAGCAGATTTTGTTCTATCACGAAGGTCCTTTTTAAGCAAATTTGTTAAAGCTTGGCGGACATTGTCAGGCAAATTTTGCAGTGATGCGAAAATTTTTCCCTCATCAAATACCAAAATATTGTTCAACGTTTCGCTAATATCTTTCCCTATAAAAGGATTGACTCCCATGAACAATTCATAGCCAACAATACCGGCGGCAAACAAATCGGTCTGCGAGGTTTTTTCCCCTCTAATTTGTTCGGGAGCCATATATCCAGGGGTACCGACAATAGAAGAAGAATGCGTTAATACATTTTCATTTATAATTAACGCTAAGCCAAAGTCTGCAATCTTCAATTCATTTTTAGAATTTAGAAGCAGATTCTCAGGTTTGATGTCGCGGTGAATAATATGGTTTTGATGAGCGACATTAAGAGCTTTTAGAAGCTGAACCATCAAACTGGTTTTTTCATTTAGGGAGAGATTGTTTTTAATAATAACTTCGCGAAGATTGCGGCTTTCAAAGTATTCAAAAGATATATAGAAGAAATTTTTATACATACCGAAGTCTAAAACTTTTATAAGATTCGGATGGTCTAGCATAGCAAGTATTTTAGCTTCGCGTTTGAATCTTTCAAGGATAGTTTTGTCTGAGAGATTATCGGTATCCAGCGTTTTAAGTATAATTTTTTTACCGAGATAAATATGATTAGCAAGATATACGCCGGTATAATCATCTTTTTTAAGTAGATTAATAACTTCAAACTTATCGAACAATATTTCAGCTGCGACTTTTTCCATCAATTAAAGATCTCCGCCGATCTCTTTAATTTTTAGCTGCACCCACCGGACAGAAACACCTAAAGATTTAGCTGCAAGAGTGCGATTACCTTGAAATTCTTGAAGTCTCTTCTTTAAGATTGCCTTTTCAAATTCTTCAAGCGTTCCGTTAAAGTTTAAGTCATCTGCATCCTCTTCCATAATAATATGTTCAGGGGTAAGCATATCATCATCACATAAAATCAAAGCTCGCTGCAGAACATTTTCAAGCTGCCGAACATTCCCAGGCCATTCAAATGATTCAAGCAATTTCATTGCTTTCGGATTGATATGAATCTTTTTATCAGAATATTTTTTCATGAAATGATCTACCAGTAACGGTATATCTCCGCGTCTTTCCCTTAAAGGCGGAATTTTAATCGGGAAAACATTTAGCCGGTAAAAAAGATCTTCTCTAAATTTATCTTCCTTAGAGAGTTGTCTAATATCTTTATTAGTAGCCGCAATGACCCGGACATCAACTTTAATAACTTGAGTATCGCCAAGGCGTATTATTTCCCTATTCTGCAGGACACGAAGAAGTTTAGCTTGAAGAGCCACAGAAATATCGGCGATTTCATCGAGGAAAAAAGTGCCGCTACTTGCTACTTCAAATAGACCTTTTTTATCAGAAGCA
>JAJYCM010000364.1 GCA_021778375.1 Bacteroidota bacterium | reverse complement strand
TCATTTTCTTTTATTTTAATTATGCTTAAGTCATCGAGGGCATTAATTCAAAAATATATTTTTGTTATTTCATTGATTGTATTTGTGTTTATTCTTTCACCATTTCATATGGGATATCTAGAAGCAAAAGAGGCGCTAAATCAAAAAGAATTAAAACAACTATTTTTAAAAAATAATAATGGAGCACCTTTGAAAGTGAATATTCTTAGAAATTTGGACGAAGGAATCTTGGTTGTTATGAATAAACAAATAATGTTTTATTATTCAGATGAAATAGAAAAAATTATCATAGCCAAAATATAATTATATGAGCGAAAGTGTGTCAACTTTAGCTATGGGTACCTCATTAAAATTTAGTCATTAATGCAGCACCCATAAGTCTATAATTTAACTTTATGGACTACTACCAATGATGTAAATTTAATGTTATAATAAGAAACTTTTTTAAATCTCATTATGTGATGAATCATGGATGTGATCTGCTTGCCTTTCAAAAAAATGCAAAACTTTTACTTTATAAAATAATATCAATAATCTAACGAGGTAAACATGCATAAATATGTTGTGGAATTAAATATTCCGGAAAACAAAAATATAGTAGTTCCTATTAGTATGAATCAAGAATACCATTCTGGAGAAAAATTGGGCGCATTGGTTACTAGATTAAAGGAGCTGCAATGTAATGTAACATTTGTTATTGCTGATTGGTTGCGGCGTTGGTGTGAGACAGAAGCTGTTGCGCTTGATGCTGGAGAGCGTTTTTTAAAAGAACATGCATCTTTGTTTGATAACACTAAGGTTGTAAGATGGAAAAATTGGATTGAATCTCACAAAGAAAAATTTGATTTTTATAGAAAAAAATTAGATGATGCTTATCAATCAAATCCTGTTTTTCAAAAAAAAATTGAGCGTACTGCAAAAACAACAATCTCTCATGAAGATATTAATGTTTCTCGTAACTATTTGTTAGAGGAGTATGCAGTTTTTTTGACTTTTAATGATTTCGATATACATGTTTACCCTCAGCCCATTTCATCAGCCTTATCTTATATATATGTTTTATTTCCAGAATTAAAATTACCGGCATATAAGCACTCTATTGTTAAAGCCAGAAGTCAGGTATTACGAAAGATAAATAATTTGCCGCTAATTGCGAGAACGGTTTATGGTTCATTGGAGGATGTTTTAACCAGCTCTGAAATATCAGATAAAACTAAAGGAGCCCTAATTACTAATATATTGAATTTAATGGTAAGTGTGTATGACAGGTTAAATTTCGAGGATAAAGATGCTATGGATGATATTTTGTCAAGTATAAATTCATTTTTTTCTCGATTGTGCTCAAAATGATCTTCAAATTTTGATAAATTCTCAGTATATTTTTAAATATTTCGCATATTTTTTGCTTTTATTTTACTGCGAAACATGGTATGTTTGTAAATAAAGCTTTTATTTCTATCTTAAAGTGTTGGTTTTTATATAGCAAAATAGCAAAATATCAAAATTACACTGATGTGTAATTTTTATGGAGACAAAAATGAATGATATTAAAGATATAGTGATTCTTAAAACAGCAGGAAATTTATATTGGAAAGATTTAAAAGGGATTTATTTAGGCTGCAACGAGAATATGGCGAAAATCTATAGGTTAAATAATCCTTTAGATATAGTTGGTAAAAATGATTATGATTTTTTCTTAGATAAAGAATATGTAGAAAAAATTATTTCTAATGATCAGCAAGTAATAAAAACCAAAAAAGAATTGGTTTTTGAAGAAGTTGGGACAGATGCAAGCGGAGAACTTGCTGTTTATCTAACGAAAAAATCTCCTCTTTATAATGATAGAGGTCAAGTAATAGGGGTGATAGGTACTTCAATCGACATCACCGAGCGCAAAAAAGCCGAAGCAGAACTCGCAATCGCGATGAAAAAAGCAGAAGCTGCAAACGAAGCCAAAGACGAATTTTTAAATAACATCCGCCATGATTTACGTACGCCGCTCAGCGGTATTCAAGGATTTGGCGAGCTGATTAAAGCCCGAATCCAGGAAGGCAATTACATCAAAATCAAAGAATACGCAGACAACCTGGTAGTTTCCTGCCGTGCGCTGACTAATGTCCATAACCAAATTTTACATGCAGTTAAAGTGTTTTCCGGCGAGATTCCAATTTGCCGCAATAAGTTTAATGTTTTCCATATTTTAGACAAGATCACCGAATTAAACCAGGCCAAACTCGAAGAAAAGAATATCACTCTTGAAGTTAACTCAGACAAAAAATTCCCCAAATACCTGGTTGGCGATACGCGCCGCTTTTCTGGAATCATTCTCGAACTGTTTACCAATGCGCTTAAATATACGCATCAGGGCTATATTCATATTACCGCTCACGCCGAAGACAAACCAGGCGATCCTGGCAAAGTTACCGTTAAACTGGTATTTGAAGATAGCGGCATAGGCATTCCGCCGGATAAAAAAGACGAAATCTTTTCCCGCTTTAGCCGCATAAATCCTGCCTACGAAGGCAAATACGAAGGTTTAGGTTTAGGGCTTTCCATCGTCAAACAATACGTTGACGACTTAAAAGGCGAAGTTTATGTCACAAGCGAACTCAACAGGGGCACAACTTTTACCTGTTACCTGCCGTTTGATAAAGCCTTGTCTTACGACGATGATGGCGTCATGCCGGATGATGAAATCCTCTTTTGTCCGGAAATTGAAACTGAAATCTTCCCAACTGCGCGCGCTTGCTATCGCGATCTCAATCGTCCTGAAGGCACTTGTGAACCGGAAGAAGAACCAAAAGGTCATTACCTGTTATTAGTTGAAGACGATGAACTTTGCGCGATGGTGGCAGAAGACACTTTGCGTATT
>JAJYCM010000363.1 GCA_021778375.1 Bacteroidota bacterium | reverse complement strand
TTCCGCTTTTAAAGGACGCTCTGGCAAAATCAAATTTTGAATTAAAAGATATTGATATAATTTGCGCAACAGCTGGACCAGGCTTAATCGGTGCTCTTCTTGTCGGATTAACTTTTGCTAAAGGTCTTGCATATTCTCTTAACAAAAAATTCATTGCTGTAAACCATATTGAGGGACATATTTTTTCAGGTTTTTTAATGGAAGAAAAACCTGAATTTCCTTTCCTTGCACTAGTTGTTTCCGGCGGGCATACACTACTGCTTTTAGTTAAAGACTTTATGAACATTAAAAAATTAGGTTCTACCGTTGATGACGCAGCCGGAGAGGCGTTTGATAAAGTTTCTAAAATGCTTGGACTTGGTTATCCCGGAGGACCAAAAATTCAACAATTTGCTTTAAGGGGTAACGAGGATATGATAAATTTCCCCGTTGCCGATTTAAGAAATTCTTTTAATTTTTCTTTTAGCGGATTGAAAACTTCTGTACTTAGATATATCCAAAAAAACTTTTCCGGAGAAAAAATTCCCGAAAACGATCTTAATGATATAGCCGCTTCTTTTCAAAAAGCTGTAGTAAAAGCCTTAATTAAAAATGCAGAGAAGGCTTTGAATGAATTTGAAGTAAAATCAATTTGCCTTGTAGGCGGAGTTGCTGCCAATAAATCTCTAAGAAATGCAGTAATTCTACTCGGAGAAAGGTTTAATAAAAAAGTTGTAATCCCCGGGATGGAATTTTGCGGTGATAATGCAGCTATGATAGCCTTCCGGGGACAAAAATTATTTGAAAACGGAACTACTTCTTCTTTAGATGTTAGCCCATTTCCGGGATTAAGCGATGATATTTTTTCTTAACTTGTAGACAAAATAATTATTAATGGAAAATCTGATAGATAAAATTCAAAATGAACTAGAAAGTTTAAGTACGGAACAAAGGAATGAAATTCTTGTCAAGCTAAGAGATAATGTTGACGAAATTGATAAAGAACTCGTCCATTTAATTAGCAAAAGAACTTTACATTCAGTTTTAATTGGACGGGTGAAGCGTTCAATGAATCTTGCTACCTACAATCCTCAGCGCGAAAAAGAAGTTAGCCAAAGAATTTCTTCTTTCGTTGAAGAACCGCTTAGCAAGGAAGCTTTACTTAGGATTTATGAAAGAATTTTGGATGAATCACGCGCCATTCAGCGTGAGGAATTAAACAAAGGAAATATTTTTAACATTTCAGCGAAAAAAATGAGATTAGGTTTTAGCAAATTACTTTCACGCAAAGAGTTTTTTATAGTTGCTTTCTTCTTTTTTTTTATCCTATCTATTTTACTCTACAATTTCTTTTCCCCAAATCATTATAAAGGTAATTCTCCCGTAGAATTCGTAGTGCAGAAGGGCGAGACGCTTACAGAAATTTCAGACAGGCTATATTCAAAAAAAATAATTAACGGTAAAATAAAATTTAGAATAGCCGCTTTCCTCCTGGGGGCTGAAAGAAGGATTAGGCCTGCGAGATATTATATCCCAAACGGACTTAGTTATGTGGGATTGGTTGATTACTTTATGAGCGATAAAGCCGATTTCCTTAAAACCTTTTTAATCCTCAATGGTTCAAATATTCCTTCAATTGCAAGCAGACTTCAAAGCGAAACTTTAATAGATTCTGCTGCCGTTGTAAACCTTAGCAAAAATAAAAAATTTTTAGATTCACTCAGTCTGCATTCAAATTCTCTCCTGGGGTATATGCTTCCGGAAAAGTATGATATCTATGAGAGAAGCTCGCCGGAAGAAGCTTTAAGAATTATCTACAAAGGATTTCAAAAATTTTTGTCCGATTCACTAAAGTTGAGAGCTAAAAAACTTGGTTACTCAGTTCCACAAATTATAACTCTTGCCTCAATTGTTGAAGGTGAAACCAATAAAAAATCAGAAATGCCGATTATAGCAAGCGTTTATCTTAACCGCTTAAAAACAGGAATGAAATTGCAGGCCGATCCTACTGTAGAATTTTTGCAACCCGGGAAATGGAAGCGGTTAAACTATAATGATCTTAAAGTTAATTCTCCGTACAATACGTATGAGCATAATGGACTTCCACCGGGACCAATAAATAACCCCGGTAAAATTGCAATCTTAGCGGTGCTTTATCCGGCACACACAAATTATTTGTATTTTGTTGCTAACGGAAAAGGCGGACATAATTTTTCATCTAACTATCAAGGTCATCTTCAAAATGTCGAACATTATCATTCATGGTTAAATTTATCAAAGAAAAATTAAAATATTTTGCCGCAGTTTTATTCCTCTTGATTGAATGGCGATGCGCTAACCAGCTTCCTCCGGGCGGAGGTGGTATTGATTTAATTCCCCCCAAAATTGAAAGTGTCTATCCTCTTAACGGAACTACTGATTTTAAGGGAGAGTATTTTCAGCTTGACTTTTCCAAGTACGTACAAAAAAGAACTTTACAAGATGCTATCTTTATTTCCCCTGCTCTTGATGGTGATTTGAATTATGATTGGAGCGGCACATCCGTAAGGGTTTATTTTCCTACAAAACTAAAAAAGAATACTACTTATGTGATTAATATTGGGACTGACTTGGTTGACTACAACAATAGTAACCACATGGCGCAAACATATTCATTGACTTTTTCTACCGGAAATAAAATTGATAAAGGCGAAATTGAAGGAAAAGTATATGCTGATAATCCTCAAGGCGTTTTAATGTATTCTTATTTAATAGGCGATAGTATTATTAATCCAATAATAAGAAAACCGGATTATGTTTCTCAAGCAGGAGTTGATGGCTCTTTTAAATTGCTCGGCTTAAAGTCTGGAAATTACAGAGTTTTTGCCGTAGTTGATAAAGCTCACAGTCTTTTGTATCAGCCTGAACAAGATCAAATAGGAATTCCTTCCG
>JAJYCM010000362.1 GCA_021778375.1 Bacteroidota bacterium | reverse complement strand
ATTCAAGCCGTCAACGATGCAAATGATATAGGCTTTGAAAATATAAATATCGATTTAATCTTTAATCTCCCAAAACAGACAAAAGAAAAATGGAAGTACAATTTAGAAACTGCCGTTAGCCTTCCGTTAAAACATATTTCGACTTATAGCTTAATATTAGAACATGGGACTATACTTAATAAAATGGTGCTTGACGGAAAGGTTACTCTCCAGGACAATGATTATGACGCTGAGCTTTATGAAATGACGATTGACTTTCTGACTGCGTCAGGATTTGAACAATATGAAGTCTCAAATTTTGCCAGACCCGGTTTTGAATGCCGCCATAACAATGCTTACTGGCGGTATAATGAATATTTAAGCTTCGGTCCCTCAGCGCATTCCTTTGCAGACAATAAGCGTTGGTGGAATTACTCAAGTCTAAAACACTACATCTCTGAAATAGAAAAAAATGGTTTAGCTCAAGCAAATTTTGAATTATTAAGCGATGAACAAAGATTTAACGAATATGTTATGCTTGCTTTAAGAAGCAAAGGTATTAACCAAACAGATTTTCAAAAAAGATTTGGAGTAAATTGGCTTGAGAATAACAAAGACAATTTCAAATCATTTGTCGATGGAAATTTTATAGAAATAAAAAATGGCTTTATACGCTTTACCAAAAAAGGTTATGCTATATGTGACGAAATTTTAGGCAAGCTTCTCTGAGCTCAAGTTTTCTTCGTAAACTATTTTTAACAGTTCAGTTATTTCAGAAATTAGGAAGTCCGGTTTTTCTTCTTTGAGAACTTCTTTTGATCGATAGCCATAAAAACAACCGCAAGTTTTTGTGCCTGCATTTTTCCCGCATTGTATGTCAAGCTCCGTATCGCCTACCATTAAGGTTTCTTCAGGTTTCACATTTAATTCTTTACAGATTATCAGAAGAGGTTCGGCTGATGGTTTGTTTGCAATGTTTATCCTTCTACCCATGACTAAAGAAAAATATTCGCGCAGATTGAAATAATCAATTATTTTATCTGCCTGGTCTTGTCCTTTTGTAGTCAATAAAGAAATTGCAATTTCCTCGCCCTTCAGAAATTCCAATACGTTAATTAAACCGCTGTAAAAGGTAGATTCTCCGATAAAATCGAAATAATATTGTTTATAGATTTCGATAAACTCATTAAAATCCGTAACTGGAATGTCAAGTTCCTTAAATATATCAATAAAATGATGCCCGATCCTTTTATAAAATTCCTTTTCATCAAGAGGCTTTGAAACACCAAGTTGTTGAAGTACTTTTTCAGTAGTTTTATAAATTGTCTTGAATGAATCAATCAATGTTCCATCAAGGTCGAAAGTAATATTTTTAATCATCGGGAGATTCTCCGTTAGTCTTTTTATTTCAATAATTCTATGAAAAAATAATCATAAATCAATTAATGGACAATTTCATGGTCGTGATATTCATTTATAAGTGCCTAAAATTAAATATTCCGACATAAGGTAAAAATTTACATCTGGAGTAGTTTAATCCAAATCAAATAATATCATTTGACAAATGATTAAATTATTATTGTGAAAATTATTGCTTAAATCATAGGAAGATTATGTTAGAAAATTATTTCGATGTGATTGTAATCGGTGCCGGTCCTATAGGACTAACATGCGGTATTGAAGCTGTAAAAAGGGGTCGTTCTCATTTGATTATTGAAAAAGGATGCCTTGTAAACTCTATCTTTCATTATCCGGCAAATATGACATTCTTCTCAACTTCTGAAAGATTGGAAATCGGCAACGTGCCGTTCGTTTCACATGGCGATAAACCAACTCGCAGAGAGGCTTTGGAATATTTCCGCAGGGTTAAACAATCCTGGAATCTTAACGTCCACACTTATGAAAATGTTTTTGAATTAAAGAAGGAAGAGGACTTGTTCCATGTAATTTCAAATAAAGGTAAATATATTTCTAAGAATATAATTATATCTACCGGATTTTATGATATACCTAATTACCTAAACATACCCGGTGAAGAATTACCAAAAGTAAAGCATTATTTTGATGAAGCACATCCTTATGCTTATCTGAAGGTGATTGTTATAGGTGCAGCTAATTCCGCTGTTGATGTCGCTCTCGAAACCTACCGTCGCGCTTCAGAGGTAACTATGGTAATCCGTGAAGACAGAATTAAAGAAAATGTAAAATATTGGGTTAAGCCTGATATTGATAACCGTATCAAAGAGGGAAGTATTAAAACATTTTTCAATTCAGAACTGGTTGCAATTAGAGATGATGAGGTTGATATAAATACTCCGGAAGGTGTTATATCCATAAAAAATGATTTTGTTTTTGCAATGACAGGCTATCATTCTGATTTTAGCTTTCTTGAAAAAGCTGGTGTAACAATATCTACCGATGATCAGCGTACCCCTTATTTTAACGAAGATACTTTTGAGACAAATGTTAAAGGGATGTTTTTAGCCGGAGTGGTTTGCGGGGGAATGGATAACGGGAAATGGTTCATCGAAAATTCGCGTTATCATGCACAAAATATTTTTGATCACATTGATAAATCCGCTTAATTGATTAGCCGGTGTGCTGAAAAACATTAAGAATGTTTTCAGTATTGAAATTATTTTTACTTCAATCTAAGTTCTCTAACTAAAATTCGAAAGCAACGCATATAATAATTTGTTAAGGGCATTATTCATTTATTTCAGCCAGCGAAGCTCTTAATAATTATATACACAGTTGCTTTTTTTTATTAATTATTTATGGAGAGATATGAAGATTACAAGGAGAAACTTCTTTTTGAGGACTGCTCAAAGCACGCTTGTGCTAGCAATGCCTGCAGTATTCAGTTCATTCCTGGAAAGCTGTGCAAGTAATCCTACAGGCCCATCCGGCTCTGCAGCGGGGTTGCAATCAATTC
>JAJYCM010000361.1 GCA_021778375.1 Bacteroidota bacterium | reverse complement strand
GCTGTAAACAAATTTGTATTTCTTTGCTTTCTCTATCTCAATTAAATCTCCGGCATATTTACCAAAGTTGTATACTTTAGCTTTTCTCATTTTCATCTTCCATTACATTCATTAAAGGACTTTCAAATTTTATTTTTATATTTAGAACTTCTAATACTTTCATCAATGTACTTAGGCGGATTGATTCTTTTCCTTTTTCGATATCAAAAACGGCAGTCTTCCCAACTCCTGCATGATCGGCTAATTGCTTTTGATTAAGTCCGCTCTTCATCCTGTGAAATCTAACAATCTTTGCTATTTTTTTCTCAAAGTCCATATTAATTCCCGTTATAACAGTAATATTTTTATTTTTGTGTGAAATTAGTATAATTATTATTAAGAAGCAAGAAATTTTACTGTTATAACAGTAAAAACATAATAAGGAAGATATAAGTGGAAAGAATCCACTCAAAAATGTAAATAATTACTGCTAAAGCGGTAAAATGGCCATGAGCCTAAAAATTAAAATTGAGGAAAAACTTCCCATATTTTACATAGAAAGTTTCAATATCAGCAATTATCTTACGCATGGATGAGCATCTACAATTGATAAAATCTTTCGCCAATAATATTTACCTCTTTTTCAAAATTAGCGACTTTATCCAAAAAATCCTTCGGCAGCGGGATAGATTTTTTAGTTACCGGGTTCACGTGAACCAGAACGCCGGTTCCTTCGGCAATGATTTTTTTTGTCTTAACATTTTCAATAATATGATCAAAGCCAAAGCTGCTATGCTTGATATAAGAGACGCGAGTATAAATTCTCAATTTATCTTCAAACAGAGCAGTCTTAAGATAATTAATTTCATTGCGCGCCATGTAAAATGCCGAACCGTTAAAAGTAATACCATCACGCGGCAGGATTCCTAAATCCTTTGCATACTTAATTCTCGCCTGTTCAAAATAATTAAAGTAAACTGCGTTGTTTAATATATGAAGCATATCCACTTCATTAAAGCGAACAATTACATCATGAGTATGTCTGAATAGCTTTTTGTCTTTTGTTGGTTTCAAAATCTTTAACTTCCTTTTACATTTTTGACTAATTTTTCAATTTCATCCCACATGCTTCCCGGAATAGCTTCCAGCATATTAAACTGACCGGCACCTTTTAGCCATTCTCCTCCGTCGATAGTAATTACCTCGCCATTTACAAAAGAAGAGAAACCGGAAACAAGATAAGCCGCAAGGTTAGCGAGCTCCTGGTGTTCGCCGGTTCTACCTATTGGAACTTTTTTTACCGGGTTTAATTTTTCAGCAAGGTCTCCCGGGAGTAATCTATCCCAAGCGCCTTTAGTTGGGAAAAGTCCGGGCGCAATAGCGTTAAAGCGGATTCCATATTTTGCCCATTCAACTGCAAGCGATCTTGTAAGCGCAAGAACTCCAGCTTTAGCAACGGCAGAGGGTACAACGTATGCAGAGCCTGTCCAGGCATAAGTTGTAACTATATTTAGAACAGTCGCACTTTGTTTCTTTGCTATCCAATCCTTTCCAAAAGCTAAAGTACAATTGTAAGTTCCCTTAAGAACAATATTAACGATTATATCAAAAGCTCGATTAGAAAGTCTTTCGGTGGGGCTTATAAAATTTCCTGCAGCATTATTAACAAGAGAATCGACCTTACCGAATTTATCAACAGAAACCTTTAATAAATTCTCAACCTGATCATAATTAGAAACATCACATTGAATCGGCAAAACAATTCTTCCGGTTTTAGTTACAATTTCTTTAGCGGTGTTTTCAAGAACATCAAGCTTGCGGCTGGAGATAATTAAATTTGCGCCTAACTCTGCAAAATATTGTCCCATAGCTTTTCCAAGCCCTGTGCCTCCTCCGGTAATTAAAATTACTTTCCCGTCAAGAGAGCCTTCTTTAAGCATTGGTTGAGTGTACATATTTTCTGACATGAATAAGTCCTTTTTCCTATTATGATATAATATTATAAAGTTATCTCCGGCATATTACCGGAGATGGCAAATAATTAAAAGCAATATTTATTTGCTTCGATCAATCTTCCGGCAATATTGCGTCTAAGTTTAGTAGTATTTACAGGATCAAATTTTACATAGCGCTTTAAGCCGAGCATTAACATTTTTAATTCATCGCCTTCGGTAAAGGAAGCAATTGCGTGCTTTCCGTAAAGATTTATTCTTTCGAGAGAATCGCTTACATATACTTGAGTCATTTCTACATAAGGCAGAATCTCTTCTTCGTTTTTTCTCGAAGAAAGCTTTTGTGTTCTTAGAATTGCCGACTCCGAAGTGAATACTTCGATAAGCATATCGGTTACGTTCATTATGATTTCCTGCTCATCACCGAGCTTCATCATAAACTTTTGAACCGCAGAGCCTGCAATCATCAAGATTGCTTTCTTAGCATTTCTAATTGCTTCAAGCTCTGACGCCAAAAGTCCGGTAGGTTTATCACCAAAAGAAGGAACAGACATTAATTCTTTTTGAATAGCCATTGCAGGTCCCATCAAATCCAGGCGTCCTTTCATTGAGCGTTTAACAAGCATATCAACAGTTAATAAACGGTTGATTTCATTTGTGCCTTCAAAAATTCTATTGATTCTTGAATCCCTGTAAGCTCTGGCAGCGGGATATTCTTCGGAATAACCATATCCGCCGAATATTTGGACAGCTTCATCAACGACATAATCAAGCATTTCCGAACCAAATACTTTCAGCATTGCAGATTCAATTCCATATTCTTCAGCGGCATTTATTACAGCCTGGCTGTAATTTGAACCTTTGGCTAATAATTCGCTAACTTTATCTTTTATCAGACCGCTAGTTCTTAGTGTTGCAGATTCGGATACAAATACTCTGATTGCCTGTTCAGCAAGCTTATATTTAATAGCTCCGAAACTGGCAATT
>JAJYCM010000360.1 GCA_021778375.1 Bacteroidota bacterium | reverse complement strand
GGTAGGCATAAATATCATGCTTATCATCTAAAATATTTTCTCCATTATAAATAATTTGACCGCCACTTGGTTTTTCTAAAAGATTAACACAACGAAGAAGAGTGGATTTCCCAGATCCAGACGAACCGATGATGCAAACGACTTCTCCTTTATTTACTGAAAAATCAATGTCCTGTAAAACTTCATGAGCCCCAAAGGATTTGCTTAAATGTTGAATATCTATTACTTTTCCCATAGTTCGGCCTCCTCCGTCCAATATTAATTTCCGTCACGACTCTTTGTTTTACGCAGAATATCTTCAGGAGTTTCTACTTGCATTTGATTACCAAGCATAATGTAATTGTCAGGCCCGTCTAATTTTGTCTCAATTAAGCGCAAAATCCTTGTTACTGTAAAGGTCATAATAAAGTAAATAATACACGCCACAAAAAAAGATTCGAAATATCTGAAGTTGTTCCCTGCAATTGATTTTGTTTCAAAATATAATTCAGAGACAGAAATTACGTTAAGTACTGAGGTATCTTTGATATTGATTACAAATTCATTTCCGGTAGCTGGCAAAATATTACGAATCACTTGTGGTAAAACGACATTAACCATAGTTTGAATATGATTCATACCTATAGCATGGGCCGCTTCGAATTGTCCTTTATCGATTGAAACAATACCACCGCGAACAATTTCCGACATGTAAGCACCTGTATTAATCGAGACAATAAAGATTGCTGCCGCTAATCGGTTCATATTAATACCAAAGGCCAAAGCAGAACCATAATAAATTACCATGGCTTGCACAATCATAGGTGTACCACGGAAGAATTCTATATATATAGAAAGAAAAGCATTAATTACTTTAAGAATGACTTTTTTTGCTCCTCGTTCAGGCATCGGCATAGTACGTATAACCCCAATTAATAAACCGATAATAGAGCCCAAGATAGTACCAATCATGGAAATTAAGAGTGTTACACCAGCTCCACGGATGAACATTGGCCCATTGTTTGAAATAATCTTTACTACCCACTCATAACTCATTCTTCTTCTCCTTTAAAAAGATCTAAAACCGACTGCATTAAATGTAGCCGGTTTTAAATATCATATTCAGCTACTCAATCTATTTAGCAGCTGGTTGATTCTTAATAGCAGTATCCATTATGCTTGTCCGTTCTTTTTCTGAAATGCCAGCTAAGATTTCATTAATTTTCGGAGTTAATTGACTACCCTTTGCAAGACCTACAGCGATTGCCGTATCATCTGGCGAAGTAACAAAACCATCTTTGAATTCTACCATTTTAAAGTGATCGTTTGCCGCTGAGGCACTAACACCTTCTGGGCGTTCTGAGACGTATCCGTCAATCATTCCTGATTCGAGGGCAACTCTCATTGCAGGAAAATTATCCATAGCTGGCTGCTTGTCTACACCTTTAATTTGATCGATTACTGTATAGTGGAATGTATTTAATTGAGCCGTTATTTTTGATCCTTTGAAATCTTGGATAGAAGTAGCCCCGTCAAATTTTCCACCTTTTTTCACAACCATCACCAAATTTGATTTGTAATAATTATTTGAGAAATCTATTGTCATTTTACGATCTGCAGTTGGTGACATTCCAGCAATGATTGCATCGATTTTGCCTGAAGTTAATGACGGTACAAGCCCATCCCATTCAGTTTTAACAATCACTAAATTTTTGCCTAAACCTTTAGCTATTCTTTTGGCGATTTCCACATCATATCCGCCTGCATATTCTGCATTGCCATCGATTTTGACACCACCATTGGAGTCATTCATTTGAGTCCAGTTGAATGGCGCATAGCCGGCTTCAAGCCCAACTTTAAAGGTTCCGCCTGTTGCTGCTGGTGCTTCTGGTTTCGTTGTTCCCGAACTACTACTTGCTCCGCACCCAGTTAATAGCATGATCAATGATAGAGACATTGCAATAAATAACGATAACTTCTTTCTCATAACTCTTTTTCTCCTCCTATTATGTTGAATTCAATATAGGCACTATTTAATTCATTTAGATATTTTACTAAACAAAAAAAGACCTGAGATGAACTCAGGCCGCATTATGCATAGATGCCTTCGAATCCTCTTCTTTTCTCCAATGAGATAGCACAACTCAATAAACTGGGAAGTTTATTGAGACAGTCCTACAGTTCTTTACTGCAGACCCAGCAAATAATATTGAGGATATTACAAGCTTCGGCAACCTTTCCTTCTCCTTAGTATCAATGCTCCTCGAGCTCCGCTAAAGACTGTTAAAGGTCGCGCCTCTACCCCACCTAAAAAGGTGAGGCTCCTATGAAATTATAATAAGTCTACAACAGCATGTAATATCTGTCAACCGCAATAAATTAAATTTTCTATCTATAGGATTGAGTTAGACTGAGTATCCTCTTCCTCTTTTGCATTAAACCATTAGTTATCTCCCTGATATGGATCGTTCGATTAATCCGAAAGATAAGGGGGCTTACTGTCTGGTATTATCACGTGTCTTAAGAAAATTTGGCCTTTTCTTGGCTAAAGATAAATCATTAAGTATGTAATTATTTATGTCCCTAAAATTGAACGGTGCAACTGGAGCAAAATAAGGCATCCCAAAGCTTGATTGTGAAACCAGATTTATTACGATGATATTCATACCCATAATAAATCCAAACAAACCTAATATGCCGGTTAAAGCAATTAGCATGAATTTCAACAGTCTAAACGGGTTAATGATTGAATAATCCGGGATTATAAATGAAGACATTGTTGACAATGAAGTAATGATCACAACAAGCGGGCTAAATAAGCCTGCAGCCACTGCTGCCTGCCCAATTACGATAGTACCTACAATTCCCATGGCAGGGCCAATTTGTTTGGGAAGTCTTAGACTGGATTCACGTAGTATTTCTGCAGTAATTTCCATTAAAA
>JAJYCM010000359.1 GCA_021778375.1 Bacteroidota bacterium | reverse complement strand
GATGCCGGCACACCTGGAATATCCGACCCTGGCAAGAGATTAATCGCTTCAGCAATTGGGAAAAATATTACAGTAGTACCCGTTCCGGGCGCTTCGGCGTTATTAACTGCATTAACCATTAGCGGATTACCTGCCGATTCATTTATCTTTGAAGGATTTATCCCTCAAAAAAAAGGAAGACAGAAAAAGCTTGCTAAAATTTCTCAGGAAGAAAGGGCAGTCGTGATTTATGAATCCGTTTACAGAATAGAAAAGTTGATTAATGAATTAAACCAATTTATACCGGACAGAGAAATTGCAGTCTGCAGAGAATTAACAAAAAAATTTGAAGAGGTTTGGAGAGGGAAACCCTCTGAAATTCTCAACTCTCTTCCGGGAAAAACGATAAAAGGAGAATTCGTAATAGTTATTGCTCCTTCCAAATGGAAGAAAAATTAATTCATTCTTCGTTTTTGTAATCTACCAGAGATTTAACATCATACATTTTCAATTTATCTCTACCATTCAAAAAGCTCAATTCAATAACAAAAGAAATTTGGACAACTTCGCCCCCAAGCTTTTCGATTAAATTTGCGGCGGCAAGAGCAGTACCTCCGGTAGCAAGGAGATCATCATGCAAGAGAACCCGCTCGCCGACTTTAATTGCATCTTTATGAATTTGAATCGTATCATTCCCATATTCCAAGGCATAAGATTGGCTTTCAATTTCAGCAGGAAGTTTTCCGGGCTTGCGGATCGGGATAAAGCCTGCGTTTAATTTCTCGGCCAGCATAGAGCCAAATATAAATCCGCGGGATTCAATACCGACAACTTTTGTTATATCAAGGTTTTTTGTTAAGTCATATAATTCATCAAGAGTTTTTTTTAATGCTGCGGGATCTTTCAATAAAGTTGTAATATCCCTAAACATTATTCCTTCTTTTGGGAAGTCTTTTACATTTCTGATGTAACGTTTCAAATCCATTTTATTAAGCCTCAATTTTTGTTAAGAAATTTCTCAAGCCCATGTTTAAAATCTTCCGAAGTTCTTGCAATTGTGTTTAGATTGATGCAATAATCTACAGCATTTTCCACTTCTAAATTAGAAATATTATTGATCATTTTCTTTGTCATACTCATGCTAAATGCTGAATTTGCGGATAATTTTTCAGCCAGGGAAAATGCATCTTCCACTACATCATCTGAAAGGATGTTAACAAAGCCTATCTCAAATGCTCTTTGTGGGGAGATAATTTCGCCTGATAAAAGCATTTGCCTGGCATACCCTTCGCCAATTTTTTTGATTAGAAAAATTGATACAATTGCCGGGAGAAAACCTATATTAATTTCGGAATAACCGAATTTTGCAATCTGTTTATCGGCAATTACAAAATCGCAGCAGCTTGCAAGTCCGCACCCACCGGCAATTGCAGCGCCATTTACAGCGGCAATAGTAGGCTTCGATAAATTATAAAGCTGAAGAAACATTTTTCCAATATTTACGGAATCTTCTTCCTTTTTTAAAATAGAAAAATTGTTAAGCTTATTTAGATATTCCAAATCCGCACCTGCTGAGAAACTTTTCCCTTCGCCGCTAATGATAACGACCTTAACATCGTTATCTTTTTCAATTTCAATCAATTTTTCTGTCAAGTTTTGAATCAGCTCCGGATGTAAAGCATTTCTCTTTTCCGGGCGGTTCAGTAAGATAAATCCGACGTAATCTTTTTTAGTATATTTAATCATATCCATCAAATTATTTTCCTTTTTATTTTTCTGCAAAGAAATATTTTGAAGTCATTTTCCGTAAAGCAATTCCCGGACTCAAGCAACGATACTATTTCCTTTTTATCAGGCATGGTTGAAAAGTTTTAAGATTAAATAAATTTGAATATATGTCGACATAAAACCGAACAAAGCGCCAGCCATTACTTGGCTTACGGAATGGCATTTTAATTTGATTCTTGACCATCCGACTAAAGCCACGACAATGAACATAAATAATCCGATCCAGCCGAAAAGAAGAATAAATGCAGCAGCAGGGCCAGCAGCACCCATCGCATGAACGCTAATCTTCCAATACTTATTAATAAAAATAATTATGAGCGTATTGGAAATATAGCAAAACCAAAATGCTATTGAAATAATATTAATCTTATAAAAGATTAGTATTAATAATCCGATCAAATAAAATATCTCTGCTATTAAAAATGGGACTGTTCTTTCTTCTTTGACCGAAGCATCTATATCTACCAATTTTCCACTTTTCCGCATAAAGAGGAATAGGATTATTGGGGCAAAAAAACCAAAAATCAGAGCGACTAAAATCATGACAAGACTTTTTTGAAATGTTTTCTCAAGAGAAAAAGAAAGGGCTGTAAAAAATATCAGGGTAAAGGACGGAGGGACAAATACCGTAGAAATTATTCTTGCTATTTTATGTGACAAAGTTTTTCCAAAGTATTAATGATTTTTGATGGTTACAAAATTGGGACCGTGAAATATTATGTTATCACAACTTCTACGGGTTCGTTTTGTAGTCTTTCAAGATATTTGAGTAAGATATCTTCCACAAAATTATATTCCATAATAGCCATTAATTCCTTTCTTACCTGAGAAGCGAAAGGTAAACCTTTTAGATAACCTGAATAAAATTTTCTATGTTCCAAAACGGCTCGTTTTTCGCCTTTTACTTTTATAGCAAGGTGTAGATGCCGTAAACAAGTTTTAATCTTAAGATTTTCATCAACAACAGAAGTTATGCTGCCATGGTTTAGAATTTGTTTAGCTTCATAAAAAATCCACGGATTGCCTATAGCGCCGCGGGCAATCATAACACCGTCCGCGCCAGTTTCGTTAAATGCTTTTTGTACGTCTTGAGGTGTCAGAACATTTCCATTTACCACAACGGGGATTTTAACAGCTTCTTTGATTCGCGGTATC
>JAJYCM010000358.1 GCA_021778375.1 Bacteroidota bacterium | reverse complement strand
GGAACTGCAGCTCCGGTAAAACCAACCATTATCATTTGTCCGATTTTATACTGCAGACTTGCCTGCGAATATATAGGAGAGTTAATAAAAATTAAGAATAAAAGTATTGTACTTGCATGAATAATAGCGGTAAAATATTTTCTCAAAATGATCCTTAAAAAGTATATTTAGGGTGCTTCTAAAAACTATCATTTATAAAAATTTAACGCAGAGAACCTGTCTGCTTGCAATCTCATTAGATACGACACAAATAATTATCATTTCGAATCCGGCTTAAGCCGGTGAGAAATCCCTTTGTAAAGCTTAGATGGTCGAATTGAACATGGGATTTCTCCTTCGAGGACTCAGTCGAAATGACACATTTTTTTTTGTCATTTCGAACCTACCTGCCTTCAGGTAAATGCAGGCAAACTCAATATAATTAGTTTATAAGTTATCCAATAAATAATTATGATTTTACTCTCAACATTGAACCTTAAAGTTTATCTTGAACTTACGCCTGCATTAACGATATAAATAATATTTCCTCGACAACTTCTTAAATTGCTTTACATCTTTGTAAAGAAATTTTTTCACGTCATCGTATTTCATGTTTTTTGAGAACAGCTCTCTAACAGTAGAAGTTCCGCATACTTTATCAAAAAAATTAAGTCTTTCTTTGGAAGCCAAAGTAAAAGGATTTTTATCAGGATACATTTCTGTTTGGACCTGCATAAATAAAAATTGGAGGCTCATTAAATTAACTTTTCGGTAATTGGTAATATTAATTTCTACACCGTGTAGTTCTTTATCTTTAAATATCCCGTAATATGGTTTAAAATTAATCGGGCGGAACAGAACTCCCTTTAATTTAAGTGCATTCATTTTTTCCGCTAGCTTATCTGCATCTATCCATTCTGCGGCGAAAATCTGGAAAGGAAGAGTATAACCCACGCCTTCGGATAAAGTCCCCAGTTCACCCATAATACCGCTTGCGACATAATATTCAGGCGTATCGAAATGCGGTATGTGGGGTGAAGTTAACACCCATGGAAGTCCGGTTTGTTCAAAGGACATGCTTCTTCTCCACCCTTTCATACGGACAACAGTCAGCCTGCATTTTTCACCATCCTTTAACATTCCTCGCTTGTTAAGCATTTTAGCAAGCTCTCCGCAGGTTAATCCGTATACATAAGGAATTTTATACGCACTAACGAAAGATTGGAATCCGTCTTCAACCAAATTGCCTTCAACTTTTCTGCCTCCGAGAGGATTAGGTCTGTCTAGTACAACAAATGGGATATTATTTTCTGCCGCTGCTTCCATAGCTTTTCCCATTGTGCTTATGTATGTATAAGAACGGCAGCCGATATCCTGAATATCATAAACCAGCACATCAATACCTTTCAGCATGTCGGGTGTAGGTTTGCTTGTTTTTCCGTAAAGAGAATATACCGGCAGTCCAGTTTGTTTATCTGTGTAAGATTCTACATCAGCGCCAGCAGAGAAATCTCCCCTTACACCGTGTTCAGGACCGAACAGGGCAACAAGCTTGACATTTTTTGCGTGGAATAATATGTCTATTGTGGACACAAGTTTAGAATCAACCCCGGTAGGATTTGTAATCAATCCGACTTTTTTACCGGCGAGTAAATTAAAATTATTATCTCTAAGAACTTCAATTCCGGTTTTAACTTTTGGCGTTTGTGAAAAATTAAGTCCAAAGGCTGTTAAAGAGAAAAATAAAATTAGGAGATATGTTTTCATTTTATTCCACATTTGAATATTTACATTACTTTAAGGGCGCTTCTAAAAACTATCATTTATAAAAATTTAACACAGAGAACCTGCTTGCTTGTAAGATCATTAGATACGACACAAATAATTGTCATTCGAATCCGGCCCCGCCTGCCGCATAGGCAAGGTTAAACCGGTGAGAAACCCCCTTGTAAAGCTTAGATGATCGAATTGAACATGGGATTTCTCCTTCGAGTCCGCCGCGGCGGATCAGTCGAAATGACATATTTTTTTCCCATTTCGAATCTGCCTGCCTTCAGGCAAATATTGAAGTTTTTAGAAGTGCCTTTAATATAATTTTTGGTTTCATCCATATAGAAGCGACATTTCTTTGAACTCATTTCATTAAAATCATTTTTTTTGCAAAAAATTTATTGTTCACTGACATCGTGTATATATAAATTCCCGAAGGTAATTTACTCGCGTCGAAATTAACGGAATATGTCCCTTGTGAAAAATTACCCTTAGCTGGCTCTGAAATTAAAGAGCCTAGCAAATTATAAATTCTTAATTCCACATAACCGCTTCCCGGCAAAGAAAATTTTATTACTGTTGAATTATTAAATGGATTCGGATAATTCTGGCTTAATTCAAAATCCACAGGGCTTGTCGATTCATTCAATGCGAGAGTTAATGATCTTGTTCTAAATCCAAATGTACTACTCCACGCACTACTTCCATATTTATTTATTGCTCTGACGCGCCAGAAATAGGCAGTATTTTGATTTAAGTTATTCACGCTAAATGTGGTGTCCAAGAGACCGGTTGTATCTAAGATAATAAATTCAGGGGTTATGGTAATAGACCTGGAGAATTGAAGTTCATACTGTGATGCTGAATCGTCAGTCGCCCACACTAAAGTAGTATCCAACGATATATTCAAAGATGCATGAAGAGGGCTTAACAATTTAGGCTGTTTGGGGAAGCCGGTAATAAAGCTAGAAATATTAGAATAATTCCCTTCCCCGGCTATATTATTCGCATTGACCCGCCAGTAATATTTTTGAAGCCCTAATAAATTAGAAACAGAATACGCAGTATCTCCTAAATTCGAAAGGTTAACGGATAAATTTGACGCGAATGTTGAATCCGTCGAAACTTGCATATTATAAGTAGATGCTCCGTTGGCATAATTCCAAGTAAAATTGATAGTG
>JAJYCM010000357.1 GCA_021778375.1 Bacteroidota bacterium | reverse complement strand
GGTTGCATGCTCAGATTTAATTGAATTGTTTTATAAAAGAAAAAAGAAACAAAAAAGAAAGTACTCTACGGTGGTATTGACTATAATAAATTAGGCAGGCGGAGGGAGAAATCCCATGCTCAACTCGTGCACCAAAGCTATACATGGGATTTCCCCTCCTTTCATTCGTCGAAGTGACAATTACTAATGTGCCCTATCGAAGGAGCTTGCCTCCCGTCAGGCAGGTCCTCGACTGAGATATCCCATTTTAGACAGTTCTGAGACCTCTCTTTACGCTCGAGACTAAATATGAGCGTTCTGCAACACTCCCGGCATGCGGGTTGAAAAAATAGAGTAGTGGAATAGACTAATCTTTTCTATTATTCCATCATTCCATCATTCCAACATTCCAACATTCCATCATTCCATCATAAACACTCCATCACTCCATCACTCCATCATTCCAACATTCCATCATTCCATCACTCCAACACTCCAAAGGGAAATCCTGAGTAAGGTGAGTTATTTATTTATTACCTTGAAAGTGTTATATTCATTCTTAGATTTTCGTACTGTTTACAACACGGTCAATTAAATAAAATTTAAAGGGAGTTAGAAATGAAAACTTTAGCCGCTGTCACCTTTATTTTGAGCCTATACTTCTTTAGTTTTACACAAACATTTGCTCAAAACCAGCCCTTGCCTTCAATTGCTGTTCTACCATTTAGTTCCAACGGAATAGATTCTATTTCGGTTCAAACTGCCGAATCAATTTTAATATTAGAACTAACAAACCGCACTAAACTAAATGTAATCCCTTTAACGCCAAACAATGATTCTCTTTATTATTCAGGCTGCATGGATAGTAAATGCGCAGCGGAAATTGGTAAGAAAATCGGTGCGGCAAAAGTTTTAGGGTGCAAATTAGCCGCTTTAGGGAATAAAATTATTGTACAATATTTCCTTGTTGATGCTATGTCAGGCAAAGAAGAAATACTTGATCAGATAACATCGACTACGGTTGAGGACTTGCAGACAGCCATGAAACGAATTGCTCAAAGCGTAGCCGACTCTATACCGGCTTCACAAGATGTAGCCGTAGGGACTGTTCTAAAAGATGAATCAAAAACACCGTTAAGACGTACTGCAAGAAAAAATGTAGGTCTTTCATTCGGATATCTTTTTCCTCAAAATGGTTATGATAATCAGGGTAAAGTTTTTGTTGTCGATTTGCATTTAGATTATGAAATACAAGATTATGCTGTTGGAATGTTATTTGGAATCCGCCAAGGTTTTGCAATGAATATCTACGGTGACTATTTATTTTCTCAGAAAGATATTTGTCCCTATTTAGGCGGCGCATTCGGATTTCATTGGGTTTCCCATTCCACCTCTTTTGAACCGATTATGAGTAATTCAGCTTCCGGCACTTATTACAGTAATAGTAATAGCAATAACAGAGGTGACGGTTTTGAAATTACAGCTAATACCGGATTAAGAATATTGCATACATATAACTTCCAGATTTTACTTAATCTTGAATTTATATACACGCTGAATGACTATAATGATAGCGCGATTGTCTTTACTATCGGAATTTTATAAATCGTTTATCCCGGGTTATATTATTATAGCTTGAACCTTTGCCTGCCGTTAGAGACTGTTGCACAACTTCCAGATGTCATTTCGACCCTGCCTACCTGCGGGCAGATTGTCCTACCGAAGGAGCTTGCCGGTCAGGCAGGTTCAAGTCATAATATAATTATCGAACAAATTACACAGTGTAAAATATGCGGAAAGAAATTTGAAGAATCAGACCCATACGACATAAAGTAAATGCAATCAAAAGGGAAGAGCCGCACAAAAGCAGCTCTTCCCGGAAGGAAAGCAAAAGAACAGAGGAACGTGTTAAATATAATTACTAAGTATATGGAAATTAAAATTCCGTGCCGCATTCAAAAGGAAAACACAAAGCCAGATTTGCGGGCTTATCTTAACATTATAGAATAAAGTTAAAGTGAACATAGAGAAGAAATAAATCACCCCTTTTGCAAAACACCTGCAATATCGAGAACAATTAGGACATCGAGTAATTTCTTTAAAACAGTAAAGCCTTGTAAATATTTAGTCTACAAGGCTTTAAGAGAGAGCTGGCGGACGGATTTGAACCGCCGACCGGCTGATTACAAATCATGGGGATTCTTGATTGATTCTGATTGTAAAGTAAACTTTTCCTGAAAGTCCCTACCCTAGTCCCTACTGAACATAAGGAGGTATCTCTTATGTTTATTTCAAAATCTAAAAAGTCGCCTTTCTACCAGCTTATCTATATGGTCAATGGTAAGCGCACTACCGTATCAACAAAAACTGCTAAGCTTCAAGAAGCATATATATTCATGTCTGACTTTTTAAGAAATGAAAAAATCTCTCAACTGAATTTAAATGAACAATCTCAACCGGAAATCAGATCTATTTCCCTATCCGATTTTCAAAAGGAATATACCGATTATATTAAAGCTACTAAGTCAAAAAATTATCTCACTTCGGTCAATCTTTCTTTTAATATGTTATTTAATTTCACCGGTGATGTTATACTTAGCAGGCTTGATGTTCGCACTTTCGACAAATTTGTTACAACTTCTTTCACCCGGACTCAAAGAGGCGCTAGTCTATATTACCGCACTCTCAAAGCAGCTTTTAACAAAGCTATTGTCTGGAATTATCTGACGGAAAATCCTCTTAAGAAAATTAAAGTCCCTAAAATTGCTAAATCATTTCCGGTTTTTATTTCATTCTCTGAATTTCAACTCATTCTAAATAATACTAAAGATGATTATTTGAAAAATATTTTCACTACCGCTTTTTATACAGGTATGCGATTGGGCGAATTACTTAATATGAAATGGAGCTGGATAGACTTTGAGCAAAACATAATTAAAGTTCAGTGCACGGATA
>JAJYCM010000040.1 GCA_021778375.1 Bacteroidota bacterium | reverse complement strand
TGGATTACTGAAAAACTTTCTGAGAAAACAAAAGGAGAAGCTGTTGTAATAACTGACGTCGGTCAACATCAAATGTGGGTTTCCCAATACTATAAATTTACCAACCCTCGTTCTCATTTAACGAGTGGTGGACTTGGCACAATGGGATTTTCCTTGCCTGCGTCAATCGGCGCTGCATTTGGAATTAAGGATAGACCAATCATTTCTATCAGCGGTGACGGTGGGTTTCAAATGAATATCCAAGAACTTATTACCGTCGCCTTTTATAAGCTTCCGATTAAAATCATAATTATAAATAATAGTTTCTTGGGAATGGTCCGTCAGTGGCAGGAACTATTCCATGCAGAAAAATACAGTTTTACAGATCTTTCGGAAAGCAATCCCGACTTTGTTAAGGTAGGTGAAGCTTTCGGAATAAAATCTTTTTCTACAAATACTCCTGCAAATGTAGACTCAATTCTTGATGAGGCTTTTGCTTATAACGACGGTCCAGTTTTAATGGAATTTAAAGTTGTGAAGGAAGATATGGTTTTCCCTATTATCCCGGCTGGTCAAACTGTAAAAGAAATAATGACAAAACGTCTTGATCCTAAGGAAATGGTGTAATCTATGAAGCATACAATTGCAGTCTTAGTTGAAAATCAATATGGCGCTTTTAATCGCGTCGCGACAATGTTTAGCGGTAAAGGTTTTAATATCCATAGCATTTCAATCGGCGAAACAGAAGTTCCCGAAGTCTCGAGAATGACTATTGTAACCGAAGGTGAAGATAAAATAATTGAGCAAGTCGTAAAGCAGTTAAATCGGTTGATCGATACTATAAAGGTAATTGACTTAACAGGCCAAACAAGAGTTGAAAGAGAATTGGCTCTTATCACCGTTTTCTATCAAAAAGGTACTCGAGCCGAAATTACTAACATCTGCGAAATATTTAGAGGAAATATTGTAGATATAAATAACAAAACTCTTACTCTCGAAATTACCGGTCCTCCCGACAAGATAGATGCGGTAGTCAATGTTTTGGAACCTTACGGAATTAAAGAGATGGCTCGCTCTGGCACTGTTGCCCTTAAAAGGGGTGAGCAATTAAAACACGATAAAAAAGAAACAGTAGTATAAAAAAAGGAAAAATAAAATGAAAGTTTATTATAATGGCGATGCATCGCTGGAATATTTGTTAAACAAAAAAGTTACTGTGCTAGGCTTTGGAAGTCAAGGTCATGCTCATGCTTTAAATCTAAAGGAAAGCGGATGTAATGTTGTGGTTGGTCTACGCTCCGGTAGCGATCGATGGGCCAAAGCCGAAGCTGCCGGTCTAACGGTAAAAACTGTGCCTGAGGCTGCAGAGTGGGGCGATGTTGTCATGATATTATTACCGGATCAGAATCAAAAAGCTGTTTATGATAAAGATATTGCTCCATATATAAAACCCGGCAATACAATATCATTTGGACATGGATTCAATATTCATTACAAACAAATTGTCCCCCCTCAAGACGTAAATGTTATGATGATTGCTCCTAAAAGTCCCGGGCATCTTGTTCGTCGTACTTTTTTGGAAGGCAGTGGTGTTCCTTGCTTAATTGCGGTTCATCAAGACCCAACCGGGGAAACAAAACAATTGGCGCTTGCTTGGGCTAAGGGAATTGGCGGCACTAGGGCCGGTGTTATCGAAACTAATTTCAAAGATGAAACTGAAACTGACTTGTTTGGAGAACAAGCTGTCCTTTGCGGAGGTTCTGCAGAATTAATTAAAGCAGGCTTTGAAACTCTTGTCAACGCAGGTTATCCGGCGGAACTGGCTTACTTCGAATGTATGCACGAAATGAAATTAATTGTCGACCTTTATTACGAAGGAGGTTTGTCGCGCATGAATTATTCCGTTAGTGATACAGCCGAATACGGCGGCATGACAAGAGGAAGCCGTTTAATAACAGCCGAGACACGCAAAGAAATGAAGAAAATATTGGGCGAAATTCAAAGTGGTCAATTTGCAAATGAATGGCTTACAGAATATAAAAACGGACAACCTTTAATGGAAAAATTGAGAAAAGAAAATCGTGAACATGAAATTGAAAAGGTAGGCGGAAAGCTTCGCCAGATGATGAGCTGGCTGTTTAAGAAAAATGCCAAGGAAGAGGTTGGTGTATGAACTTTAAGGTAACTCTACTTCCGGGCGACGGAATTGGCCCGGAAGTTGTCAATGCGGCTGTTTCGGTTATGAAGGTTGCTGCTGAAAAATTTAATGTAGCTTTTAAGTTTAATGAACAGCTGGTAGGCGGCTGTTCATACGATAAACACGGAGTTCCGTTAACGGATGAAGTGTTAAGCTCTTGTTATGATTCGGATGCTGTATTGCTCGGGGCAGTTGGCGGATATAAATGGGAAACTCTTCCGCAAAATCTAAAACCAGAAGCAGCTTTATTAAAGCTTCGAAAAGCATTAGGCCTTTATACTAACATTCGTCCAGCAAAAGTTTATTCCGCTTTACTTTCTGCTTCTACCCTTAAGCCTGAAGTTTTGGACGGTACAGATTTCATAATTCTCCGCGAATTGACCGGTGACGTTTATTTTGGCGAGCCACGAGGTTTTGATGAAAACCACGGTTGGAATACTATGGTTTATACCAGAGAAGAGGTTGAACGAATAGCTAAATATGGTTTTGAACTTGCAAGGAAACGAGGTAAAAGAATTACCTCTGTTGACAAAGCTAACGTTCTTGATTGTTCTCAATTCTGGAGAAAGGTTGTTCACGAAGTTCATAACGATTTTCCAGATGTTGAGTTAAAGGATATGTACGTTGACAATGCCGCTATGCAAATTGTTAGAGACCCAAAACAGTTTGATGTAATACTTACTCAAAATCTTTTTGGCGATATATTAAGTGATATAGCTGCAATGATTACCGGCAGTTTGGGGATGCTTCCTTCAGCTAGTCTTGGTAAAAATTATGCGCTTTATGAACCTGTGCATGGCAGTGCTCCTGATATTGCCGGTCAAGGGAAAGCAAATCCGCTTGCTACTATCTCTTCTGTCGCAATGATGTTTAATTTATCATTCCAAATGTCAAAAGCTGCTGAATTGATTGAAGCTGCAATAGAAAAAACATTAATCATGGGCTATCGTACAGCAGACATTTATTCACCGGATACAATTTTAGTTTCAACTACGCAGATGACTGAAGCTGTAATCGAAAATTTTAACCATATTTATGATGAGCAAGCGCTTGGAGTTTTTACTCTTTAAGAATTCCAAATTAGTTTTCATTTTCTGAAAATAAATTTTAAGATTGAGGTAATAAATTGAATAATAGAGTTATTGTATTTGACACTACTTTGAGAGATGGCGAACAAGCACCAGGAGCTTCATTAAATGTTTTTGAAAAATTAGAAATTGCAAGACAACTTAAAAACCTCAACGTTGATGTTATCGAAGCAGGATTCCCGGTGTCTTCACCCGCTCAATTCGAAGCGGTTAAAAGAATTTCCGGTGAAGTGGATACAGTTATTGCGGGACTTGCCAGAGCTAAGGAAGTTGATGTTAAAGCTGCATATGATTCCCTTCGCGAAGCAAAACACTTTAGGATACATACTTTCTCAAGTACTTCAGATATTCATATCCTCGGCAAGTTCGGAGATGATCGATATGGTAAGTCGCTTTCAGAAAAAAGGGAAACAATTATTAAAATGTCTTATGACGCCGTTGCTTATGCAAAAACTTTTACAACCGATGTAGAATTCTCTGCAGAAGATGCCGGTAGAACCGACCTCGGATATCTTACTGAAGTAATTGAAGCTGCAATTGAGGCAGGCGCCACCACTGTTAATATCCCAGATACAACCGGGTATAATTTTCCATCTGAATTCGGGGCTAAGATTTCCGAGTTGAAGAAAAAAGTAAAAAATATTGACAAAGCAATTATCAGCGTTCACTGCCATGACGACTTGGGGCTAGCTGTTGCAAATTCCTTAAGCGGAATTGAAAACGGCGCCCGGCAGATTGAATGCACAATAAATGGTATAGGCGAACGCGCAGGTAATGCTTCACTTGAAGAAATAGTAATGGCATTGAAAGTTAGAAAAGACCTCGTTAAATATTACACAAATATCAATACAGAAGAAATTTATAATACCAGTAAAATGGTATCATCATTTACCGGAATGATCGTGCAGCCCAACAAAGCAATTATTGGCGAAAATGCATTTGCCCACGAATCAGGAATTCATCAGGATGGAATGTTGAAGGATAGACAAACTTATGAGATAATGACCCCCGAAAGCGTAGGTGTTAAAAAAACAAAAATAGTTTTGGGAAGACATTCAGGTCGACACGGTTTAAAATCAAGACTTCTAGAGCTTGGCTATACTATTTCCGAAAATGAATTAAATCTTGTTTATGAAAAATTCAATGACCTTGCCGATAAGAAAAAAGAAGTTTTCGATGAAGATCTTCGAGTAATGATGGGAGACGAATCTGTTGATAAAAAAGATGAGTACTTTGAGCTCGATTATCTTCATGTAAACATGGGTACGAACTCAATTCCGACAGCTACAGTTAGAATTAAATCAAAAGAAAATATCTTTCAGGAATCGGCAACCGGTGACGGTGCTGTTGATGCTTGTTTTAATGCGATTGAAAGAGCGCTTGAAATTAAACCTCAGCTTGAATCCTACAACGTTCGTTCTGTTACTTCCGGTAGACAGGCTATGGGTGAAGTAATAGTTAGAATTAGAGAAAATGAACGCTCATTCACAGGTCGAGGTATCTCTACTGATGTAATTGAAGCCAGCGCTAAGGCTTATTTACAAGCTCTAAACCAGCGTCAAATTTTTATAAAAATGAAATCGGAAGAAGAATTATTAAACCATACACTATCAGATTTATCACAAGCAGTATAAGGACTATTTTATGGCAATGACTATAACAGAAAAAATTCTAGCAAAAGCTGCCGGCAAAAAGAATGTTGAACCCGGAGTAAATGTTTGGCTTGACGTTGACGTTTTAATGACTCACGATGTTTGCGGACCGCCGACTATTGACATCTGGAAACGTGAATTTGGCGGGCAAGCAAAAATTTGGGATAAAGATAAACTTGTTATTTTCCCGGATCATTATATTTTTACGAAAAATCCGCAAGCTAATCGAAATGTCGAAATCCTTCGCGAGTTTGCAAATGAATTTGGAATTCAAAATTATTATGATGTCGGCACTGATAGGTATAAAGGTGTCTGTCATATAGCTCTTGCTGAAGAAGGATTTGACTTACCAGGTACTGTCTTGTTCGGCACTGACTCTCACACTTGTACTTCCGGCGCCTTCGGAATGTTTTCTACCGGTGTTGGAAATACCGATGCGGCTTTTATCCTTGGAACCGGAAAAATTTGGGAAAAAATTCCCGAATCTTTGAAGTTTACTTTTGATGGCGAATTGCCTCCTTATTTAACGGCAAAGGATTTGATCCTAAAAGTATTAGGTGAAATTACGACTGACGGTGGAACTTATCGCGCATTAGAATTCGACGGAGATGCTGTCTTTTCTTTATCAATGGATGAAAGAATGACCTTAACAAATATGGCTATTGAAGCCGGCGCTATGAACGGTATTATTGCTGCAGATGCCGTAACCGAAACCTATGTAAAACAAAGAACAAAAAAACCTTATGAGATTTTCCATAGCGATCAGGATGCAAATTATATAGCTAAATATCGCTTTGACGCTAGTAAGATGGAACCTTCCGTAGCCAAACCGCATAGCCCGGATAATTATGATATCGTTAGAAATGTGAAAGGTACAAAATTAACAAAATCATATATCGGCTCCTGCACTGGTGGAAAGTTGAGCGACTTTGTTGCAGCTGCAAAAATTCTTTTTGGAAATAAAACTGCGGTTCCAACCTTTATTGTCCCTGCAAGTACCTTGATTGCTCAACAACTCGAAGAAGAAACAATTAGCGGTGTTTCATTAAAACAAATTTTTGAAAATGCCGGTTGTGTTGTTGCTCAATCTTCATGCGCTGCATGTTTAGGTGGACCGATGGATACGATTGGACGCGCAGTAGACGGAGAAACAATTATTTCTACTACGAACAGAAATTTTCCGGGAAGAATGGGAAGCAAGAAATCAGCTGTCTATTTGGCTTCTCCTTTGACAGTGGCAGCTTCAGCGTTGACCGGAGTAATTACCGACCCGAGAGATTTTTTGTAATCTCTTATGAGCTTGTATGTAGAAAAAATATATTAAAGAAATTTAACGGAGAAATTTTAATGGAAAAAATAGTTAAAGGCAATGCATTTGTCCTTGGAAATAATGTAGACACCGACCAAATTATTCCGGCTGAACATTTGGTCTACAGCTTAAGCGATCCGGAAGAAAAGAAAAAATACGGACATTTTGCTTTGTCAAGCGTTCCGATTTCGCAATCTGGCTTGCCTAATGGCGGAATACCATTTATCACCGGTGAAAACTATACTTCTGAATTTAATATCCTTATCGGCGGGGCAAATTTTGGATGTGGTTCATCGCGCGAGCATGCTCCTTTTGCGCTTCAAGTTGCCGGGGTTAAGGCAATTATTGCAGAATCTTATGCAAGAATTTTTTATCGCAATTGTGTGGACGGAGGATTTTTGCTCCCGTATGAAACACCGATCAAGTTGAGTGAAAAAATTAAGACAGGAGATGAACTCGAATTAAATGTCGAGATGAATTCCTTGAAAAATATTACGACCGGCGAAATATTTTCCTTAAGATCACTCGGAGATATTCTACCGATAATTGAAGCAGGTGATATATTCAAATATGCAAGACAGTCTGGAATGTTAGCGTAAGTAAATTTATTTCAAAGTAAAAGATTAACGGTGAAATTATGAACAACCAAATTGAAATATTTGATACCACTCTTCGCGATGGTACGCAAGGTGAAGGGGTAAATTTGTCGGTTCAGGATAAATTATTAATAGCTCATAGATTAGATGATTTCGGCATAGATATTATAGAAGGCGGCTGGCCGGGAAGTAATCCGCGAGATGAGGAATTTTTCGAAAAAGTTAAAAGGTCAAATTTTCATAAAGCTGAAATTTGTGCCTTCGGATCGACAGCTCGCTCACTTAACAAAATTGAGGAAGACCAAAATTTACAAGCAATTCTTCAAACCGAAACTTCTGTTGTTACTATTTTCGGTAAAACGTGGAAGCTTCATTCTGAAAAAGGACTCGGTATTTCAACTGAAGAAAATGCCGAGCTGATTTTCAAATCTGTAGAGTTCCTTAAAAAACATGGTAAAAGAGTTATCTACGATGCAGAACATTTTTTTGACGGCTACAAAGATGATTATGAATTTTCTTTGAAGATGCTAAAATCCGCAGAGGCTGCCGGTGCAGATGTTATTGTACTATGCGACACCAATGGCGGTACTTTGCCTCATGAAGTTTATGATATTGTTCTCAAATTGAAAAATCATATTCATTCACCAATCGGAATTCATACACACAACGACTCCGAGCTTGCAGTTGCAAATTCTATTGCAGCGATTGAAGCTGGGGCAGTTCATGTGCAAGGAACGATTAATGGCGTTGGCGAAAGATGCGGTAATGCAAATTTGTGCAGTATTATACCTAACCTAATATTGAAATTAAAAAAGACGACTAAACAAAATATTAATCTTGAACATCTTACTTCACTTTCAAATTTTGTATTTGAATTGATGAACCTTACTCCTAATTCCAGGATTGCTTATGTAGGGAAATCTGCATTTGCACATAAGGGCGGCATTCATGTGAGTGCTGTTTTGAAAGATAGCAGAATGTATGAACATATCGATCCAAAAGTAGTCGGTAATAGCCAGCGCGTTTTAGTGTCTGATCTATCAGGTCAAAGTAATATTTACTACAAAGCAAAAGAACTTGGAATTGATTTGTCCGATAAGAAAGAGCTTAGTAAAAGGTTGGTTAACTATATAAAAGATTTGGAGTACAATGGATTCCAGTTTGACGGCGCAGAAGCATCCTTTGAACTATTGCTCCGGTCTGAATTAAATGAGTTTCTCCCTTTCTTCGATGTGCTTGATTCCAAAGTAAATGTTTTCTACGATAAATTAGGAGTCTCAAAAGCTGAAGCGGTTCTAAAAATTAAAGTTGACGGTGAAATAGAACATACTGCAGCAGACGGCGATGGTCCCGTTAACGCTCTTGATAACGCCCTTCGTAAAGCATTATTAAGATTTTATCCCGATATCGCTTTGATAAAATTAGTCGACTATAAAGTTCGTGTGTTAAATGAAAAAGAAGGCACAGCTGCAAAGGTAAGAGTTATAATTGAGTCTAGTGACGGAAATGAAACTTGGAGTACTGTCGGAGTTTCGGAGGATATTATTGAAGCAAGTTTTCAGGCTTTACGGGATAGTATCAATTATAAATTGTTTAAATTCCAATCCTCAAAAGCAAAGCTTACTGCTTGAAAAATTCTTATTAAAATGAAAATAGGATTAGTTCAATATAGCCCGGAATGGGAAAATAAAGTAGAGAATCAAAAAAAGATTACGTCTCTTTTAATGGATTTTGTTAAAGAGGGGATTGATCTATTGATTTTTCCCGAAATGTCTTTAACCGGTTTTACAATGCATGGGGAAAAGTTTTCGGAACAATTAAGCGGAGAGAGTTTTCAATATTTTTCTAAGATAGCTCGAAAGTTTAGCATACACATACTTGCCGGAATTATTGAACTAGAGAATAAGAATTTTTTCAATACATTATTACATATCGGAAGGGATGGAAATATTCTAAAAACTTATAGAAAAATTCATCCTTTTTCTCTTTCATCTGAAGATAAGCATTATAATAAAGGTAAAGATGCTGTTGTTACTGAAATCGATGATTGGAAGGTTGGACTGTCAATTTGTTATGACTTGCGTTTCCCTGAACTATATCGTTTGTACGCGAAAGAGAAGGTTGATTTAATCGTAATTAGCGCCAACTGGCCTGACACAAGAATTGAACATTGGAAAACTTTGTTGAAAGCAAGAGCGATTGAAAATCAATGTTTTGTTGCCGGTGTTAATCGAGTAGGAGATGATCCAAAATTATTTTATCCCGGTTATAGCGCTGTCATTGATCCCATGGGTTCTGAAATTATTTCTTCAATAAATGAGGAAATATTAATCTGTAATATTTCCCGTAAAATGGTGAGCGATGTAAGGAATAAATTACCTTTTTTAAATGATATTACTTTAATCTAGCGCGAGAATCGTATTTTTATTCTTGTTTGATAAACTCAAATAATCCTTAATAGGAGATGGTTGGAAATGGAAGAAAACAATTTTATTAACGAGCAGATAAATCCCGCGGCAAATATTCCTACTCCCTTAAAGCAAGGGATGTATGAACCTCGCTATGAACACGATGCATGTGGTATGGGATTCGTGGCTGATATTAGGGGTAAGAAGTCTCGCCAAATAATTGAAAAAGGAATTGAAGTATTAAACAACCTTGAACATCGCGGTGCGGTTGGCGCCGATCCATTTACCGGCGACGGAGCTGGAATATTAATCCAAATGCCGGATGAATTTATGAGACGGGTTGCTTCAGAGAATAATATTACCCTCCCGAAAGAAGGAAGATACGGCGTTGGTGTAATGTTCCTTCCTCAAAATCCGATTTTAAGAAAATCTATAGAAAATATAGTTGAAAAAATTGTTATTGATGAAGATCAGCAATTTCTTGGCTGGCGCGATGTTCCTGTCGACCCAAGTGTACCCGGCGAAGGCGCGCGTTCGACTCAACCTTTTATTCGTCATTGCTTTATCGGCGCTGATAAGCGAATTAAAACACAAAATGAGTTTGAACGAAAACTTTATTTAATAAGAAGAATTATTGACCATAGGATTAGAACAGAAATAAAATGCGATAGAAGCAAATATTATGTTCCTTCCTTCTCAAGTAAAATCTTGATTTATAAAGGAATGCTACTTGCTCCCCAAATGAAATCATTCTATAAAGATCTTCTTTCCGAAGATATGAAATCAGCAATGGCTATGATTCATATGCGCTTTTCTACAAATACTTTTCCGACTTGGGATCTTGCGCATCCATTCAGAATGATTGCACATAATGGTGAAATAAATACGCTTCAGGGGAATAAAAATTGGATGAAAGCTCGCGAAGCAGTTATGGAATCTCCTTACTACGGAAGAGATTTAAAAAGGATGCTTCCTATTATTATGGATGGCCAAAGCGACTCTGCTACTTTTGATACAGTGCTTGAACTTTTAGTAATGAGCGGAAGAAGTCTTCCTCACGCTATGATGATGATGATCCCTGAAGCCTGGTCAAAAAACGATTTGATGGACCCGGACAGAAAAGCATTTTATGAATTTCATGCAACTATGATGGAACCATGGGATGGACCAGCGGCAGTTGTATTTACTGATGGAACCGTTATAGGTGCTACGCTTGATAGAAACGGTCTCCGCCCGGCACGATACACTATTACAAAAGACAATCTAGTAATTTTAACTTCCGAAGCCGGAACTTTAGAAATCGATCCTGAGAATGTTTTGTCAAAAGGTAAACTTCAGCCCGGAAGAATGTTCCTGCTTGATCTTAACCAAGGTAAAATTTTGGACGATGAAGAAGTTAAAAGTGAAATTGTAAAGCGTAAACCATACAGGCAATGGATAACTGAAAATATGTTGAAGATGAATCACTTGCCAACGCCTAATCAAATATCAAATGCTAATCCGGAAACTTTAATTAGTCGGCAAAAAATATTTGGATATACCAAAGAAGACTTATCAATAGTAATTCCACCTATGGCTTCAAACGGTGAAGAAGCCATTGGTTCGATGGGTACCGATGCTGCACTCGCAGTACTATCAGATCGTCCACAGGTTTTATTCAGATATTTTAAACAAATGTTTGCACAGGTAACTAATCCTCCAATCGACTCGATTAGGGAAGAATTAGTAATGGAGCTTACCACTTATATCGGACCTGAACAAAATCTCTTAGACGAGACTCCAAAACATGCACACCGTCTTGAACTTGAGCATCCGCTTCTTTCAAATTCGCAACTTGAAAAAATTAGACACATTACCCGTGGACATTACAAGGCAATAACAATTTCTCTTTTATTCAATCCTGATATTCGTCACGATATGCGTGAAAGACTTGATCAGATATGCAACGAAGCGGTTGAAGCTGTTAAATCTGGAGTGTCACTTATTATTTTATCGGATAAGGGAATAGATGAAAGACATGCTGCAATACCAAGTCTCTTAGCTGTATCTGGGGTTCATCAATTTTTAATAAGGGCTGGGTTAAGAACGAAAACTGGTTTAATAATTGAAAGCGGTGAACCGAGAGAAGTTTCTCACTTTGCATTATTATGCGGTTACGGCGCTAATGCTATTAATCCTTATTTAGCTTATGAAACTTTGTCCGACCTTTGCAAGAACGGTTTTATTCCTGTTGATTATAAAACTGCAAAGAAAAACTTTGTTAAAGCCGTAAGTAAAGGATTATTTAAAATCTTTAGCAAAATGGGTATTAGTACCTTGCAATCCTATTGCGGCGCGCAAATTTTTGAAGCTATAGGGCTTGATACTGAAATAGTTAATAACTATTTCACGGGTACAGCTACACGGATTGAAGGGCTTAGCCTTGAAATGCTTGAAGAGGAAACGACTCTGCGACATAAAAATGCTTTTAATCCTTTGTCAGATTCAAATACCCTTGAATCCGGTGGTTTATATCAATATAGACGCGAAGGTGAACATCATTTGTGGAACCCGCTTACCATCTCCAAGCTTCAGCTTGGCACACAGAACAACGATTATAAAACCTTTAAAGAATATACGGAATTGATTAATAATCAAAATAAGAAAAGGGTAACGCTAAGAAGTTTGTTTGAGTTTGATACTAGCGGTGAACCGATTCCTCTTGCCGAAGTTGAATCAGCCGCTGAAATTGTAAAAAGATTTTCTACCGGGGCTATGAGCTTTGGTTCTATTTCATGGGAAGCCCACACCTCACTTGCTGTTGGTATGAATCGCATTGGCGGCAAATCTAATACCGGAGAAGGCGGGGAAGCTGAAGAAAGATATATTCCACTTCCAAATGGCGACAGCATGAGATCTGCGATTAAACAAATTGCCTCAGGAAGGTTTGGTGTTACAGCTCATTATTTAGTTAACGCAGACGATATTCAAATTAAAATGGCTCAAGGAGCAAAACCCGGCGAAGGCGGTCAACTACCAGGGTTCAAAGTCGATAAAATCATTGCAAAGATTAGACATAGTATGCCTGGTGTCACTTTGATTAGCCCTCCTCCTCATCACGATATATATTCGATTGAAGACTTAAAACAATTGATTTTTGATTTGAAGAATATCAATCCAAAAGCGCGCATTAGTGTAAAATTAGTTTCCGAAGTAGGAGTTGGTACTATTGCTGCTGGTGTAGCTAAAGCTCATGCAGATCATATTTTAATAAGCGGGCATGACGGAGGAACAGGCGCGAGCCCTATTACTTCAATTCAATATGCCGGCACTCCCTGGGAATTAGGCTTAAGCGAAACTCATCAAACATTAGTTCTTAACGGACTACGCGATCGTGTTTATCTTGCTACTGACGGGCAGTTAAAAACCGGTAAAGATGTTGTTGTTGCTGCTTTACTCGGCGCCGAAGAGTTTGGATTTTCTACCGCACCCTTGGTGACCCAAGGTTGTATTATGATGCGTAAGTGCCATCTAAACACCTGTCCCGTTGGAGTTGCTACCCAAGATCCAGAGCTTAGAAAAAAGTTTACCGGAAAACCGGAGTACGTGATAAATTTTATGTTTTATATTGCGGAAGAAGTCCGCGAGCTAATGTCACAGTTAGGCTTTAGAAATTTTAATGAAATGATCGGGCAAACTGAGAAGATTATTCCGAAGAGATTAAACAATCATTGGAAGGCCCGTGGCGTCGATATGAGTAAACCGTTGTTCAAACCGACTCCGTTGTATAATACTGATTTTTATAGGACACGAGCTCAGGATCATAAGATTGAAGAACAAATAGATCACGAAATTATAAAGCAAGCTCAACCGGCGCTTGAAAATGCAATTCCGGTAAAAATTGAGATGCCTGTTAGAAATATTAATCGAACTGTCGGCACATTGCTCTCAGGTGAAATAGCTAAACGTTACGGCGCACAAGGTTTACCGGATGCTACTATAAAAATATTTATGACCGGAACTGCCGGGCAAAGCTTCGGAACTTTTCTCGCTCAGGGAATTGAATTACATCTTACAGGAGAATCTAACGATTACTCGGGTAAAGGATTATCAGGAGGAAGGTTAATAGTTAAAGCTCATCCAAATGCTACGTTTGATCCTGGAGAAAATATTATAATCGGAAATACTTGTCTCTATGGTGCGACAAGCGGTGAAGTATTCATAAACGGCGTTGCAGGCGAAAGATTTGCTGTTAGAAATTCCGGCGCTAATGCTGTAATTGAAGGAGTGGGAGATCATGGCTGCGAATATATGACGGGCGGAAGAGTCATAATTCTTGGTCGAACCGGAAGGAACTTTGCTGCCGGTATGTCTGGAGGTATCGCTTATATTTGGAACCAAAAGCATGACTTTGATAAGTATTTAAATCATTCTCTCGTAGAGTTGGAATACCTGGTAAATGAAGATGATATTGATGAGGTTTTTAATTTGGTAAGAAGACATTTTGAGTACACGGGTTCTAAACGTGCAGAATTTATAATTGATAACTGGGATACTGAAGTTGAAAATTTCTGGAAGGTAATTCCTGAAGAATACAAGAAAGCGCTTGCGAGAATTAAAGAAGAAGAGAAGAAATTGTCTCTGGACACGCATGAATTAAAGGAGGTTGTAAATGGGTAAACCGACAGGCTTTAAGGAATATCAAAGGGAGGTGCCGAAAAAGGATCCTATTGCTGAAAGATTAAGGACCTTTAAGGAATTTGAACATCCATTTAAAGAAGAAACAGCTAAAGTTCAAGCTGCGCGTTGTATGGATTGTGGGATTCCTTTTTGTCACGGCGAAACTGGCTGCCCGGTTGAGAATTTTATTCCAGAGTGGAATGATTTAGTTTATAAAGGGCACTGGAAAGAAGCTCTTGAAAATCTTCATTCAACAAATAATTTCCCTGAATTTACGAGC